>JAKBNO010000129.1:6982-8435 GCA_021831005.1 Thermoplasmata archaeon | reverse complement strand
TCATCACGGCCAATTTCTCGAATGGCACACCGCCATATCCACTATTGATTATTTATGATTTTGCTGGGATGTCTCTTCAATCGGCAGTTAGGTGCCTTCTTGCCAGGAGTTGATGTAGCGTTGCTGTTCTCTCGTAAGTTTGTCAAGCTTTATTCCATACGACTTGAGATAGATTGTAGCTACTTCAAGATCTATTTCATTCGGTACTGGGTACACCTTTACCTGCTTAGGAGGGTTTTCGGCTATATACTTGGCAGTCAGTGCCTGAATGGAGAATGAAAGATCCATTATCTCAACCGGATGTCCTTGACCAGAGGCAAGGTTTACAAGTCTTCCATCAGACAAAACATACGCCTTCTTCTTTCCGATGGTATATGCCTTCACATTCCTTCTCACTACCTTCCCCTTTCCAAACTCTTTCTCAATATCTTCAACTGCAACTTCATTGTTGAAATGACCAGAATTTGCTAGCACAACGCCATCTTTTGCATCTTTCAGCAATTCGGGCGTGACTATGTCCTTGACCCCTGTTGCAGTGATAACGAAGTCAGCATAGCCGATCGCCTCTTCCATTGGTTTCACAATGAAGCCATCCATATGAGCTTCGATGGATTTGAACGGGTCTATTTCGGTCACGGTAACATTGGCCCCAAGTCCCCTCATCTTGTTTGCAATTCCCCTGCCGCACCATCCATAGCCACCAACAACTACGTTCTTTCCTGCAACAACCAAATTGGTGGCCGTCAAAATCCCATCGATTGTGCTTTGGCCCGTACCATATCTATTGTCGAAAAGATGTTTCATCAATGCGTCGTTAACATCGAACATGGGGAACTTGAGGGCACCTGCCTTTTCCATATTTTTCAACCTGACAACTCCAGTAGTCGTTTCTTCGTTTCCACCTTTTATGTTCTTGTAGGTGCGTTTGTCTTTTAACGCCAAGGCGGTCAGGTCTCCTCCATCGTCTATGATGATGTCAGGCTCTATCTCTATCGTTTTTTCCAGGTGTTCGTAGTACTCTTCCCTCGTAAGTCCCCTCTTTGCGAACACGCTCACTCCAAAATCATCCTTTAGAGACGCTGCCACTTCGTCGTCCGTACTGAGAGGGTTGCATCCAGATATCCTTACCTTTGCCCCTCCCTGTTTCAGGGTATAAGCAAGAGCTGCGGTTTTTGCCTCGAGGTGGAGTGCCATCGAAATTTTTAGGTCCTTAAATGGTTTGTTTGAAATGAAGCCCTTTCTAATGTTGTCAAGGACAGGCATCCAATTCATTGCCCACTGGATCTTATTTTTACCATCCATGACCTATGAACCGTTTTCGAAATATTATACATTGTTATGCACAACATCGTTCGAAGCGTATGCCATCTCAGTCCCATCTGCTCCAGAAATCTCAGGCTGATTTCTGGTGTACAGATATTCATCCATCCTTGAAGGCACAGAGGCTATCGCA
>JAKBNO010000129.1:0-6972 GCA_021831005.1 Thermoplasmata archaeon | reverse complement strand
CCACTGGATCTTATTTTTACCATCCATGACCTATGAACCCTATTACCTTAAAATTCTTTTTTGATTTTTATCAGAAATCCATCTCCTAGTACCGAAGATTCAGCGCGTTCGAATTTCAAGGGCTCTTTCAGGTCACCGAACATAGTGATTCCCTCCTCGCCAACAATGACGGGTGAATAGAAAATTGAAATTTCGTCCCAGTTACCTTGAGAAATGAAAGAGGTTATTACCGACTTTCCACCCTCAATCATCACCCTCCTGTACCCCATTTTGCCCAGTTCCTTTACCACAAAGTCAGTGTGAAGTATCGGATCGGGGCTATTTCTAATCAACACCCTGGAAGTAACATTACTGCCAAAATCAGTTGCAGCCACTCCTTCTCTGCAGAAAATTACAACACTTCTTTGGTATGAAAACACTCTTGCGTTTCCGTTTACTGTCAGATTTGAATCAAGTATCGCCACATCCGGAATCCGTGTAGATTTGTAGTATTTTTCGTTCACCACTAACTTAGGATCGTCTAGATTGATCGTGTTCTTCCCCACTAGTATTATGTCAGATTCATCTCTCAACTTGTGGACCCTTACCAAATCTTCAAAATTCGAGAATCTGTAAGCCTTGCCTCCTTTTAAAGCGATCTTACCATCGAGAGAGCAGGCGAAATTAATGGTGATGTGTGGTTTCACTGAACAAATAACGAATTTGAAATATTATAATTTATGTAGAACCCGCCATAAGATAACTCCTGTTTCAAAGTTGTCGTATTTTTCAATTTAAGGAGACCCTGTCAAGTTTAAGTAATATTTAATTAGGCTACCCTAATTACTTGGCGTGAAGCACAATGGTCAGGACTACCTCCTGGCGATTTGGGAGTTAGGTGAAAGTTATGGTTCTGCGAATGAAAAGGGAGTCGCCGAAAGGCTAGGCATTTCTCTCCCTTCCGCCTGGGAGGGGATCCATCGATTAGAGAGAGAAAATCAACTTACGGTAAGCAAACAGGGTATCAAGTTCACAAGCGAAGGCTATCTCAGCGCAATGAAGATGGTGAGGGCCCACAGAATAACGGAATATTTTGTCTACTCATATCTGGAAATTCCCTGGGATGAAGTGCACAACTCGGTCATGGATCTTGAGCACGATTTCACGGAAAAACTCCTCGATAATCTTTACAGGAAGATGAAGTCTCCCGGTTACTGCCCCCATGGCAATCCAGTCAAGCCAGACCAGAAGATGATCGAGATCAGTGCATCAGAAGCTCCAGAAGGAAAGTACTATTTTGTTCGACCCGTACTGGAGGAATACTCATTTTTGAAGCGACTTCTTAATGCAGGTTCTACGCCCGGTAAGGTCGTAGACATTGAGAAGGGAGGAGAGAGCTTGTATCTCATAGGCGAAAATGGGGAATTCAAACTTCCCGAGAAAATGGAGAAGACGATCAGACTGAAGTCCGGTCCCAAGTCTGCGGCGCTGAGGAAGCCCTTGAAATCCGGCAGAGCTTCTGGCAAGTTACCGCTGGAAAGAATCAAGGTCAAGAAGCCAAATGAACCCTACGCTTAAGAAGCTTCTACCAGTCTTAGGCCCAGGTTGGGTCGTGATGCTGGCAGACCTAGATGCACCAAGCGTCATAACTGCGATCCAATCCGGAATAGAGTTCAAGGCTCATCTGATAGTATTGCTGATAGTCCTCATAATTCCTCTATTCCTTGTTCAAGACACATCTTCTAGAATCGGCGCTGTCACTGGTAAGACGTTGGGACAGGTCATTTCAGAATACTTTGGTCACGGATGGACTGTGGCTGCGGTAGGTGGGTCGGCTATCATAGATTTTGCGGCATATGTAGGTGAATTTGCAGGAATCGCCGTCGCCGGAACAATAGTGGGGATTCCAGTGATAGTGACCGTAATTTTAGTGATCATTGTACACACAATAGTTGTATCAACTGGCAAATACAAGAGAATAGAGGTCTTCCTGGTGGCCATCGGGTTCATTCTTTTCCTGTTTGTCGCGCTGGATTTTTTCGTCTTCCCCCACAACATTCATCTCACGGACTTTTCGCCATTCATCCCTAAGAATTCATTCTATTTCCTGATGGCAGCAAACATAGGGGCCGTGATAATGCCCTGGATGCTGTTCTATCATCAGGCTGCCGACGTGGACAGCGGACTTAAGGTTTCGGGGATGAAGAAGGAGAGTTTGGGAACACTACAGGGAGCCGTGGCATCCGAGGCTCTTATGGTGGCGATTGTGATTTTTTCTTGGAAACTAGCCCAGGACGGACTCACGAGCGGAAACTCTGTGACTAACGTTGCTACTGCCTTGGGCCACGAAATTGGACCCATCGGCCCTGTCATCTTTGCTCTTGCCCTTGCCGTTGCAGGACTGTTGGCAATGTTCGTAATATCAATGAGCATGGCCTATTCAGTATCTGACGTGTTCCGGTGGAGAGGATCATTCAACAGAGAAATGAGTGGTCACAAGAGGTTCTACGGTGTCTATATGATCGAAATTATTCCTGCTGCAATCCTGACTGCTGTCTTCACTAATCTCATAAATCTCGCACTCGATGTGATGGTCTTCAGTGCGATCGCCCTGGCCCTCCCACTTTTGATTGTGATTAGAATTGGCTCGAATCGGGAGATTATGGGTCAGCACAAGATTGGCGCTGCTCGGGCTATATCTCTTTACATTTTCATGATTTTGGCAGTGGGACTGGGTGTTTTCTCAATTTTGCAAGTAATCTAGTAAACAGAGTTCTGAATAGAACGAAATGGCAAAACAGCATCTATGATACACTGGAAGTACTTTTCAAAGCTAAAGCGAGTGAGTGTCATTCGAGATCACTTCTTATCAGTCTACTAAAGGAAATGTAGTTATTCTAATTCCCAATATTTCTCCATGATTGTTTCTCCCCTCGATTACCGATATGGCAGGGAAGAGGTCAAGGCTATATTCTCTGAAGAATCAAACCTGAGAAACATGCTCGAAGTGGAGGCAGCACTTGCACAGGCCGAAGCAGAGGCAGGGATAGTGCCAAAGAAGGATGCAGACGAGATCCAAAAGCATGCAAATCTGGAGTCTGTCAGAATCGAAGAAGTAAAGAAAGTTGAGGGAGAAATAGGTCACAACGTTATGGCGATTGTGAAAGTTCTATCCGCTGCATCTGGAGAAAGTGGCAAATTCGTCCATCTAGGAGCCACATCCAATGACATCACAGACACAGCCAATGCGCTACAATTCAAGAGATTTTACTCCGTCCTGATTGATGATTTATTCAAGCTCTCAGATGTGCTCTACGAAATATCAAAGAAGAACGAACACACTGTCATGATAGGAAGAACCCACGGGCAGCACGCATTACCAATCACCCTTGGTCTCAAGACATCCGTCTATCTTTCCGAAGTGATGCGACACATCTCCAGGGTGGAAGAATCTCAAAAGAGGGTACTAGTAGGGAAGTTCATGGGTGCGGTCGGGACGGGCGCAGCCCTAGGCAAACAAACCATGAAAGTTCAGTCAATTTTAATGGAAAAACTCGGTTTGAAGGAAGAGGATGGTCCGACTCAGATAGTGGATAGAGATAGATATGTCGAGTATGTTTCGATAATTGCGAACATCGCAACTTCCCTCGAAAAATTTGGAACCGAGATCAGAAATTTGCAGAGACCCGAAATAGGCGAACTTCAAGAACCGTTCAATGAAGCCAAGCAAGTAGGATCAAGCACAATGGCTCAGAAAATCAATCCCGTTCAATCGGAGAACATAGTATCATTGGCCAGAATAATACGAGGCTTCCTCAATCCAATGCACGAGTCGGCAATACTCTGGCACGAAAGAGACCTTACCAACAGCGCCTCTGAAAGATTCATCATCCCTTACGTTTCTATTCTAATAGACGACATATTGAACAAAATGATATTCGTATTCAAGGGGCTGAAGGTCAATTCGGAGAACATGTTGCGGAATGTCTTAAGCGATGATCTTGTACTCGGTGAAGCTTATCTGATGGCATTAGTGAACAATGGATACGGAAGGCAGGAGGCCCACGAGATAGTCAGGCGGGCATCTATGGAAGTGAGGGAAAAGGGTGGCGAGCTGAGGAACAGGGTAGAAGAATTGAGTGGAAAGCAGATCAAGAAGTTATCTCCGCTCGATTATACCGGCAACGCAGTTGAGATCACAGAGAAGATTCTTAGGAATTACGAAACGGCAAAGAGAAATCGTACATCTTGAGCTGGGTATGCAGAAGGAGTTACCGACTATAAGGTTCAAACGACTTAATCTTCAGAGTTCAATTTGGAAGATGGAAAATGAATAACTGGGAACGTTTCAATGAAAGATCGGAGAACTATGATCTTTACAGACCGAGGTATCCTGGCGAACTGCTTGACTTACTTGAAAAGGAGACGGGTCTCGGTACGGACTCGGTTGCAGCAGACATTGGGTCGGGAACAGGGCTCCTCGCTGAATTAATCATCCAGTCAGGGTGCAACCTGTTCTGTATTGAACCGAATGAAGGAATGAGACGTATAGCATTCAAGAAGTTTACCGGGAACAAACTATGCACGATTCTGGGAGGAACCGCGGAGAACACCTCGCTGCATAGCAATTCCATTGATCTGATAACGGTCGGTCAGGCTTTTCATTGGTTCGAACCGAAGGCCACGAGAGTAGAATTCAAGCGTATCCTCAAACAGAACGGGCAGGTGTTACTGGTCTGGAATACTCGTTCAAAATCGGAAGAAGGAATGAACGTTGAGTATGAGCGGCTGGTGAAAAAGTACAGCAAGGAATATCACGCAAGTGGAATGAGAGCCACAAATCCCAACTCTATAAACGAATTCTTCGGAGGGAATTACAGGTCTTTCAACATAAAGAACTTACAGAAGCTTGATCTGACCGGTCTAACTGGGAGATACCTTTCTGCATCGTACGCAGTGAAAGAAAACGATCCACTTTTTATCAAAATCAGGAAGGACTTCACCGATGCATTCGAGAGATACGAGGTTAAAGGTAAAGTCTCAATCGAATACGAGACGGAAGTGGTGTTGGGAAAAATGGAAATGTGACAGACCGTCCGAACTAAACCTTTTATTGCATCACTGGTTGCTCACTGGTGGAGTCGATAGGAAGGTTCTGCTTTTACAATTCGGATGGAAATTGCAACTTTCTGAGGAATGCGCCAACAAAGTGCAACCTGTGTCCTAACTTCATATCGTTTCGAAAAGAAGCGCTGAATTTTTCAGAAGACTCGAAGTTGCCGGTCGATTATTTTGATCTTCCGATGAGTAGGGCAACTGGCAACCAGTTCCAGATGAGCTTGATCTAGATTATCCTAGGTATGATCAGTTCCCACAGTATCAGGAATAGTACAAACAGACTCACAGCGGTCACTATGGCATCCCTAGCCTTCTTGTTCTTCTGGAGCAGCGGAGTGTTAAGGAAAACATAACCTCCATCCAGTGGGACAATCGGCAGAAGGTTCATCAATCCAAGAGCGAAATTGAGCCAAAATAACCAGTAGAACAGGTATTCCAGATTTAGCGTAACAGGGTTAGAATATATTGAAGAGAGAAGCGGAGAAGGTAGGGGAAGCTCGAAATGGAATGGCAGACCTATATACTCGAAAAATCCGATCACACCGCCTGAAGTCGGATTCCTCAATAGGTTCAGGTAGGAATATTGATCGAAAAGTTCGAGTCCAAAAAGTGAAACGTCAATCCCCATGAATGGATCCGACTTTGGGATACCCGGGTTAGAAATACCGGACGCCAACAGGTACGAATATTTCGAGGCAAAGGTCAAGCTGAAATTGTTGTAGCCAGTCCCATTGAATGTTTCCACAGAAACTGTCTGCCCCGCCTTATACGTTGCCTCAATGTTTTCAAAATTTGTGATGTTCGTGATAGTATGGTTTCCGAGGGCTATGACAACGCTACCTGGAGTGATTCCTGCATTGTACGCAGGATAATTCTTTAATACGGTCGAGATGTAAACACCGTAAATCACGGATTCAGTCAGGTGTTGTCCATTTCGCAGAAGTGACACATTGACGTAACTGCCAGGCGTCAAAGAGAGATCGGTGAGTGCGGTTACGTTGGATATGGATATTCCGTTGACCGACTGTATTATGTCTCCCGGATGGAAAGCCGAACCCACTGAAGTTATTGAGGTCTGGACAGGTGCACCGGAAACGGGGGCAAAGGTGAAAGCGACGAGGATTGCAAGCACAAGGAAAACGACAGTGAGGACTATGTTAGTTCCAGGGCCGGCGGCAAAAATCTTGGCTCTTACCTTTGGTTCCACTTTTTTCGTTTCCTCTTCATCTGGTTCAACGAATGCCCCAACCGGTATAATGAGCCACAGTAGCCCCGTGCTTCTTACTGGAATCCCGAATCTTCTGGCAGCGATCCCGTGGGAAGCTTCGTGAAGTGCCACTGCAACTATCAAGCCTATTATCCCCCATACGATAGGTATTGCGGGGTTGATTCCGGGCAGTGCGAGCGCATATGAAAGTGAAGGGACAGCACTCTTGGGGATTGACAGCACCAGGAATGCCTCGTAAACTAATAATGCGACACCAGCCGTAGCAAGAAAAGGCATTGCATAATAGAAGAAAGAAATGAAATAGTCCCAGAATTTGTACTTCGAAATTCTTTCGATAGTCCTGACTCCCACCTGGGTCTTGATCAGCAGCGCAGGACCATATGGAGCAACGTGGTTCTTGAACTTGGTGACTGCCACGTAGAATACCAGTATCCAAGCTGCTACAAGTAAAGTTATGATTAGGAGCCAGTTCACGGGTCGCTATCAGAATTAGTTTATTAATCATTTCTTAGGAAGAAATTTGTGCGTTGAATATCCAAAAAACTCCCTTTTTATTCTCACTTCTTTCTATCAAGGATTTTCTCCAGAGCCTCAAAGGGTTACACACATTCTCGCGAAACTTCCTGTTCAATCTTCAATTTCAAGTA
>JAKBNO010000120.1 GCA_021831005.1 Thermoplasmata archaeon | reverse complement strand
AGTTGTTGACCTCCTAAGGTGAAACTGCTTCACGTTTGAGGTTGCCTCCAAATTCCTCACAGAGGTCCGCGTCCCTTAACGCTTGGTTGATCCGTTTGTCCTTCTCTTCCTTCATCAGCTTCTTACCTTGAGTTCTGAGTCCGAGGTCTACGTTGTCGTAGACTGACATTTGGAATGGATTTAGTCTCTGTAAAAAAACCGATCTCCCTCCGCAGTTCTACTGGATCATAATCCCCGATATTCCTCTTCTCAAAAATAACGCATTCGGAGAAAAAAGGTAAACATTTTATCGACTCTCCACTATTGGGGTTCCATGGAACTCACCAACGGAGAGAAGAAACTAATAAAATACCTGAGAGGAAAAGGGTACGTAGCTTCTGATGAACTCTTCAAGGTGTTCGACAAGAATGAAGTCGCGAGTTCCATATCGTGGTTGCGTGAAAAGAAGATCGTGAGCGTGATCGAAAAACCAGTAACTTCATATTCGATCGGCCCGGAGGGGGAAAGGGTTCTGTCATCCGGCTTGCCAGAAGAGAATCTTCTGAGGATTTATAATTCGGGTCATAAGAAGACCGTGGAGTTGGAAAAGATCATGGGGGATGACCTCAGATACGGCCTCGCCCAGGTCTTTAAGAATGGCGGACGAGTCGTGAACGGAGAAATCGTGATAGAGGGTGACCAAAAGATACGGGAACAGATTTCCGGCACCAGATCTGCGCTGGAGATGGCAAAGAGCGGAAACTTGGGAGAACATGATGCGCAGCTCCTAAAGCAGAGGAAAGGGTTCGTCAACGAAAGGGTTCGAATGGAGAGGTCGGTAAAGCTTTCTGCTGTTGGAGAACAGATTCCTCTGGAGCAGCTAGAAGAGAGCGAAGAGATCAATCAGATTACACCTGAGATTATAGAGAAGTTCGATGAAACTATGAGCCTCAGGCCATACGATCCAACCCTGTACGCCCCCAGATATCTGCCGGGAAAGATACACCCACTGTCCGAATTCATAGCGGAAGTCAGGGGAGTCATGCTCGAGATGGGTTTCAAAGAACTCAAGGGACAGATCGTAGAAACTGCATTCTGGAACATGGATATGTTATTCATTCCGCAAAATCACCCCGCTCGAGACCTGCAGGATACATTCTATGTTAAGGGGAAAGAAGACATAGATCCATCACTCGCTAAGAAGATAAAGAAGGTGCATGAAAGGGGAATTGGAGGCTCGAAGGGGTGGCAGTACAAGTGGTCAAAAGAGGAAGCGTCCAAGCTTCTCCTAAGGACTCACACCACAGTGAACACAATACGCTATCTGGTTGAACACCCGCAGGAAGAATGCAAGATATTCTCCGTCGAGAAGATATTCAGGAATGAGAACGTTGACGCCACTCACCTTGCGGAACTTACCCAGGTCGAGGGTGTAATTTCTGGAAAGGGAGTCACCTTCGGTGTACTTATCGATACGCTTGAGACGTTCTACCACAGACTGGGAGTAAAAGATATCAGGGTAAAACCCAGTTATTATCCATACACGGAACCCTCACTCGACGTAATAGGCACTTTCAAAGGCAAGGCCATGGAACTGGGTGGCGCCGGTATGTTCAGACCAGAAGTGCTCAAGCCATGGGGAATAAAGTACAATGTTGCAGCGTGGGGCCTTGGTCTTGAAAGACTTCTGATGACTGTCTTGAATCTAGACGATATCAGATATATCTACAGGAACGACCTATCATTCTTGAAGGAGAGAAGGATCCTGAAGAACGTGTTTGAAAGCTAGACGCCGTCTAATTCTTTCTGTATTCCCTTCTTTTCTCTCTTCACTTCGTATTTGTCTGAGATTATGTTTCCCAGAATTTTCATTGCCAGAGCCGGATACGATGCAGAAGGAAGTGGAAGATATGCATCATTGTCCGAGGAAATCTTCATCCCCTTCACTTCCACCTTTCCAATGAGCTTCTTTCTCTCTCTCTTGTCGAGTCTCTTTCCCTTCACATTTCCCGTGATACCCGCTCTCTCGAGTTCAATATCAAAAATAGGTCTGTCCAGGAGAATGTACAGTGTGTAGAGGGTCTCCTCACATCTCTTATCTGGAGGTTCCGCTGCCATCTGTTCACCGATGAGCTCATAGATCGATGTTTCATCCTTCTTGAGGAGGAAATAGAGCTTGGATGGTTTCACAAATTTTTCCTTCAGAACGTTGAAGTCAGCCATTGCCCAGAGATAACCAGTGAGAGCGAGACGGTGGATCTTCGTCTCATCCTCCATGTTGATTTCCTTGTAAATTTCAGAAATCGATTTTCCGTCTCCCCTGAGGAGTTCGACGATTCTATCCTTTAGAAGCATTCCTCTAAGGCTACCATTAGGCATTATAGGTCGACCATTCTCGAGTGCAACTTCTTCTGTATGCCTGGTAGCGCCGTGTATTCCATTTCATGTTCCGGCAGTCTGTGAGGTTCGAATGGTCCGTTCCTTCTCATATAGTCTGCAATCATTGTCGCAGTCTGTCTAGCGCCATCGAATGCCTTGTCAGCAAGAAGGTCAGCGGGTCCAACAAGCTTCCCCTCTGCGAGCTGGAACCCAAGTCCAATTACCCTCGGTGGACCATCGAATCTCGAGGGCGTTGCGTCTGCAACAGCTACGGGCATGATTGGTCCATTGTGGCTACCCCTCATCCACCCTGAAACGAGGTGAGGAAAAGTGAAAGCCTCCAGTATCTCTCCCATTGCCGGCAGGCCCGCCTGTCCCCTAATCATCGCTACGGGATCATCCTTACCTACATATTTTCCAGCGATTTCGTGCAGAATGTCAGTGCTGACAACAGCAACTGCTTCCTTCGACATCCCCGTACTTTCGGCTGGGAAAACCCTCTTGATTACGTACCTCTCCTTTGATCCGATGAGTGCCAGGATGTCGTATGTTTCCTCAGGAGTTTTGAGGAAGACTTTCTTGTGTTGTATCGTGTCCCAAATTTCGAAAGTGAATCCATCGTGCATGTTGGGGTCTATTACGAGACCGGGCGTGTTGAAAGGGTCTGCGAAAATCTTGTACATTGGAAGGTTGAACGCCCCCGGCTCGGTCTTGTCCATCATGAATGCGGCGATTGGCTCGCTCTTCCTCTCTTCAAATTCCAGCTCTGCTACCCCAGGTCCCATTCCTTTAAGATTCCCCGAGAATGAGTCCTTTAACAAATCCTGGCCCGCACCGTAGAGTTTGAGCTTTTTTGCCACCTCTGTTGCCTTTATGAAGGCATCCCACGCAAGAGAGTGAACATATTCGGAGTCAGCTCCGTTCTTGTGCGTCATGATCAACTCTAGGTCGTCTCCTACTGAAGTAACGTGATAATCGATGATCTTGGATTGGTTCTTTGCCTGCTCTAATACTAGTCTAGCTTCATCCTTCAACTGGGGATGAACTCGGGAATGCCCTGCAAGTCCTCCTACGTCCGCTTTTATCAAACTAACTGTTATCTTCATTTGTACATCACACTTGCCACAGTATATCACTATACACTTACAAATAGTTTCTGAAAATTTTGCTCTGAAAATCAATGCTGATGGAACACTTCGATGAAAATTATTTCAGATAATTTGATCAATGTTTTCTTATTTTTAAGTCGTTGCATTAAGAATCTTATGGAGGATGGTTCTTTCACCTTTCTTGCGACTGCTATTTCATACAAAGCGATAAAAGCTGCAACGTTCTTGACGTTGTAGAGGATTGGAGGGTAAGCGAGGTCCGCAGTTACTACCCAAAATGCCCAGAATGTTCCGGTGATCTCCCAGACAGGAACTACGTACTCAAGTACCGGTTCCCTGTATTTTTTACAGTTCAGAAGGAGGAGAATGCTTCCCATGAGTTCAGTTATGATCATTGCAGCAAAGATGGAGAAGATTGCAAAATTAGCATAGAAGAGGAAGTTAATGTTCAACACCTCTCTTCCTATGGTGAAGTGATGATTCCGGAATTGTACGGAATATTCTATAGTAGAAGTAGAACGTTGCAGGAATGAGAACCAGGTAAAATGCAATAATAAAATAACCTGGAGCTAGCTGTTCCTATGAGTAATTAGCTGCCTTGCTCACTGAAACTATGATTATGTGGGAGCCAATTGTGAACGCAAAGAGTGCTCGATCAAACGTTACCACTGACATTTTCGCTCACAACCTCTTTCGTCTTGAACAACGAACCGAAGTCCACGAACCCAATCCATAGCAACAGTATCCCTATAAATTCTGCAATGTACAGGAAGGATGGAAAAGAGGCGATGTAGAGTGTCCCTGCCACACTTACCACCAAAACTCCAGCCACAATGCTGAGGAGTTTAGGCTGCCAAGATTTCCTGAATGAAATCAATGAGATCACAATCAATATAACAGCGGCAGGAAACGTAACGAAGGAAGAGGACAGTACCACTAAAAGTGGGAGCGTACCGTACACTATTCCGTTCAATATTATGTTACTTATATGTGTCACCAACAAAGATACGAGTAAGAAGATAGTTGAAGCCGTAAAATAGAGTGTATATGCATAGAACGTCATCTTTCCCTTTAGCAGGGTAGTGGAGCCGAGCGCCAGCACGCTTACAAGTACAGCTACGAGGAACGTGTAAAACCTTATCAGGCCCTCACTGAAAATCCCAACAGAAAAAATGATCTCAAGACCAACGCTTATTGAAAAGAGCCACATTCCTGATGACCATAGCAATGTGCTGTTCGTTTTTTTTCTTACGTAACTCGCCGAGAGCAGTATGGCCAATATCGCACTGAGCGAGAAAATGACGATGGTAGAAACAAACGCCTGCAGGTACATTTAATCAAACCTCCTTTTTATGTTGAAGGTTGCTTTATTTACTGAGTCATACTTTATCATATAACCTGTACTTTCAAGCGCTTCTCTGCACATCGTTACTATTATCTGTTCGTAGTGTAAAATTTTAACTACTTCACGACTAATCCTAGGAACAAGAAAAATATTCCAATTCCAGAGATTCCCAAGTCAAAGTAGGTGTGTCCTCGATCAAGATACAGATACAGACCTAGAATGAAAAGTATAGCGCCCATCACCAAGATTCTCAACTTTATTGCTCGCATTCAATCGCCTCTCATTCTCAATTACAGGATTTGATTCTTCTAAATATGTTGTTGTATTTCATTTGAGTATTTTCTTTAGCACTTCCAGGACAGCCTCTTCCCTTGTGAGGTCGTCGTTTACCACCTTTTTCGCAAACATCTCAATGACATCGTCCTTGGATTTCAGTATCTCAAGGATCTCTCTTCGGATTCTTTCTTTCTCTCTCAAAATCACGGACTCGTCTTTCGCCTTGGAGCTCCTCTCAGCATCAATCAATTTCACCAGTTCCTTTATTCCTTCTCCCGTCAGTGCAGAGACCTTCACAAGGCTGTGTTTCTTAGAAAGGTCAGGAATGCTCAGCGTCTCCATGAGCTCCTTTTCTGCTATTATTGCATCGGGTTTGTCGGCCTTGTTCAGCACCACATAGTCCCCTATCTCCATCTGTCCCGCTTTGAGCGCCTGCACCTGGTCACCCATTCCCGGTGAAAGGACCATGACTATTCTGTCCGCAAAGTGAAGTATATCCGTTTCATCCTGACCGGTACCAACCGATTCCACCAAGGTCATCGTAAAACCCAGGTACGACATCAGGTCCAGTGAATCCCCAAGTGCCAGATTGAGACCGCCGGTGGACCCTCTCGTCGCCATGCTTCTAACGTAAATGTTGTCTGTGTTTTCCAACCTTAACCTGTTGCCAAGTAGAGATCCACCGCTAAACGGAGAAGTTGCATCTATCATCACAATCGCGAGTTTCTCTCTCTTTGAAAACTCAGCAGCAAGTCTTGATATGAGTGAACTCTTCCCCACACCTGGTGGCCCTGTTATGCCAACTACAAAGGTGTTTTTCTTCTTGCGACTGATCCTCTTTATCAGGCTGGAATAACCATCGCTGCGGTTCTCCATTATAGTAACTAATTTTCCGATGTCCCTCCTGTTGCCGCTTTCCGCAGACGAAAGGAGCTCTGATAACTTTGGCATCCCATTCCTATTTCTTCAACGGTAAATTACTTTTCTTTGGTTCCCCGTCTGAACGCTCTTAGTGGAAGCATCACACAGTTTATCCTACCGGGAGATATCTTGATGGGGAAGTTCTCTACAAAGGCAAGGTCGTCTTGTCCTTTCAACGAATTGATCTCTTTCCCGATTGCATTCTCGCAGAACATGTCAGTCGATACTACGGAGAGGATGCACCCCTCACCCTGCCACTTCATATCACTTATTCTCCCATTCCCATCGGTCTTGATGTAGAGCACGACTCTGTCACCGCAGGTACTGGATGCCTCATCTATCTTTATTTCGAAATCTTCCATCTTCCCATTCTTTGCGGGGTTCTGGTATCTGTCCATCACCTCATCGTTGTACATCTACAATTCACCGAGCGAACTCACGAACGCTTCGACATCCTCCTCTCCATTGTACACATAGAATGATGCTCTTGCAGTACCGGGCAGGTGGAGTGATCTCATTAGCGGCTCGGCGCAGTGATGTCCCGATCGAACGTACACATTTCTTTCGTCAAGGAAAGTCGCAATGTCGTGCGAATGATATAGCCTGTCAACCTTCATATTCTTGCTTTCGAGGTCATTCTTCAAGTTCGAAGAATCCTTGACATTGAAAGCGATCACCCCTCCTCTTTCTTCGGCGTTTCTGGGGCCATAATACTTGACATTTTTCAAGTCTTCCAATTTCTTGAGCGTCATTGAAGTCAGACGTTTTTCGTGTCTTCTGACTTCTTCCATACCTATCTTTTTCAGGTAATCGACTGCCGCTGCGAGTCCTACCGCACCCTCCACGTTTGGAGTGCCAGCTTCGAACTTGATCGGCGGATCTTCGAATATTGCAGAGTGGAAGTCAACGTCTTTAATCATTTCTCCACCTCTGTTGAATGGAGGCATTTCTTCCAGGAGATGATATTTTCCGTATAGGACGCCTATGCCCATGGGTCCAAGCATCTTGTGGCCAGAAAATGCAACAAAATCATACTGTTCCTTCATCTTGAACGGCATATGAGGAACAGACTGGGCTGCATCAATTATGAAAGTTGAGCCATTCTCCTTTGCCGTCTTTCCGATCTCCTCGATGGGGTTTATTGTTCCTAAGACATTGGACTGGTGAGTTACCGAGACGATCTTCGTTTCCCGTTTAAGTTTAGACTTCAGGTCTTCGATATCCAGATGTCCTTCTTTATCGAATCCAACGTAGTCGAGGTAAATTCCTCTCTCCTCGAGTCGCATCCACGGCAGTATATTGCTGTGGTGTTCCATCGACGTAATCAGTATCCGATCTCCCTTTCTCAGGGATTCGCCTATAGTGAACGAGAGCAGGTTCAGGCTTTCCGTCGTGTTCCTGGTGAAGACGATCTCGTTGCTTCTTGCTCCTATGAATTCGGCAACGTTCGACCTTGAATTTTCGTAGAGTTCGGTGGCTTCATCGGCAAGTTTGTAGACCGAACGGTGGACGTTCGCGTTTGAACCCTCATAATAATTGACTATGGCATCTAGAACTTGTTTTGGTTTTTGAGTCGTGGCGGTCGAGTCAAGGTAAACCATGCTCTTGCCATTGAACTTCCTTTTGAAAATCGGGAAATCTTCCTTCTTACAGAAGTCACTAATCATTACCAATCACTTCTTCCACAATTTGAAGATACTTCCTGGAAATATCTTCTGGAAGAGGATAGATAATAGGACTAATAAAGCCTTCTATGACGGCCTTTTTGGCCGTTTTGAGGTCGAGGCCCCTGCTCATCAGATAAGTCAATTCTTCCTCAGAAATATTGGACACAGATTCACCGTGTTTCGCCTTCACCTCACCGTTGAAAATCTCGAGCACGGGAAGCGCGTTGCCTGCAGCTTCCTTGGTTAACAATAGCAGGTTCGCAAGAAGCATTGACTCAACCTTGAACGCTTTTTCTCCAATCTTGATGAATCCCCTGAAAATAAGTGAGGAACTCCCTCCAAGGATACCTTTGAATGCGGTATTGTTCTTTCCGTGGATCGCCCTATGGTCCGTATAGACTTCGAGGTCAAGGTGTTCCTTCTTTTTCCCAAGCGCGGCTCCGTAATACCATGACTCAGCGTGTTCTCCAACCTGGATCATCCTGAATCTCGAAATGCTCTTCTTTCCCGGGAGAGAAAGATGGTGAATCTTTAGCGTGGAATATCTCTCCATTATGATGGTCCTTTCAAGATAACTGAGTTCGGTGTTCTCTTCGTCCTGGAGTAAGAAGTAATCCAGCGACGAATTCTCGCCTACCTTTATCACCGTTCCGTGCGAAACTGAGCTGTTGCCAGTTACCACAAAATTTTCAAGGATCTTTGCAGAAGAATTGTTGCCGATCGAATAGAGATTCCGAACATTGAAGTCCCTGTCTCCATTATGAAGGACGTT
>JAKBNO010000058.1 GCA_021831005.1 Thermoplasmata archaeon | reverse complement strand
ATTATTTAAGGTATAGGTCCCTGTAACAAGAATCTGCCGCTATAGCCCCATCAGACGCTGCGACGACTATCTGTGCAAAAGATCCTGCCACGTCTCCGGCAGCGTAGACCCTTTCCACGTTCGTCCTGCAACTCCTGTCGATCTTGATGAAACCCCTTTCGGTAACTTCCACCCCGATCTGCTTTGCGAGCTCCGATTGTGGCGCCAGTCCGACGTAAACGAATACGCCATCAAAGTTTTCCTCGAATTCTTGTCCGGTTGTCCTGTCCTTGTATCTTACCGTCTTGACCAGCTTTCCTTCTCCCTTGATCTCTATGACCTGAACGTTTCTCTTGTAATCTATGTCCATCGATTGTATTTGCTTAACATAGGCATCTTCGCACATGTATTTTGGCATGAATTCGAATATCTTCAGATCTGAGACAATTTTCTTCATCGAAATGGCTGCAATTGCACCTGAATTTCCACCGCCTATGACTAGAACCTTCTTGTTCTTGAACAGCCAACCGTCGCACGTGCTGCAATAGCTCACTCCCTTTCCAAAATATTCGTGCTCACCCGGTATGCCAAGGTGCTTGTGTTTTGTTCCAGTTGCGAAGAGGATTGCCTTAGCCCTGAATTCTCCCTTCTTCGTTTCGAGAAGATAATTCCCACTTTCTTTTTTGATCTTGATCACTTGTGTATTGTCAAGTATCTTGGTGTAATTTCTTGCGTGGTCAAGGAACTCTTTTGCGAGTTCTGCACCAATTATCTCCGTGAAACCGAGATAGTTCTCTACCAGGGGTGCTTCTAAAGTCAGTCCACCTGCTGTGGAACCATCAATGACAATATTTGACAGTCCTGCCCTAGTGGCATAAACGGCTGCAGAAAGACCTGCAGCCCCAGCCCCTATGATGACTAGATCGAAGTCCCTCTTCTCGATTTCCTGTTTCTCTTCACCTAATACGAGTTCCAACTGAATCCCCCCTTACATAGGAGGCATTCCGCCCATTCCTTCCATGCCACCCATGCCTCCAGGAGGCATTCCTCCAGGTGGGCCCTCACTTCTGGACTTCTTGGAAGAAATCACATCGTCGATTCTCAGGATCATTGTAGCTACTTCTGTAGCTGCCTCTATTGCGTGAGACTTCACTCTAACTGGTTCTACAACATTCTTCTTAAAGAGATCTCCTACCTCTCCTTCCATAGTATCGATTCCAGCATTCTTGTTTCCCATCTGGTGTTCAGATCTCAGTTTCAGCAATGAATCGATTGGATCCATTCCAGCATTCTCCGCCAGGGTTCTTGGTACGATCTCTAGGGCGTTAGCAAATGTTTCAATGGCAAGCTGTTCCCTTCCACCCACTGTGGGTGCGTATTTCTTGAGTTGATATGCCAGTTCAGCTTCAATTGCTCCTCCGCCTGTTACAAATGAACCATCTTCTATTGCAACCCCAACCACTTTGAGTGCATCGTGTAGTGCTCTCTCCACTTCATCTATCGTGTGTTGCGTTCCGCCTCTTATGAGGATTGAAACTGCCTTTGGATATTTGCACCCGGTGATGAATGTTAATTTATCGTCTCCGATTTTCCTCTCTTCCGTCTTCTCTGCATTTCCAAGGTCCTTGGAAGATAGGTCGTCCAAATTCGTGATTATCTTAGCTCCTGTGGCCTTTGCGATCTTCTCCATGTCGCTCTTCTTTACTCTCCTGACGGAGTAAATTCCTTCCTTTGCCAGGAAGTGCTGTGCAAGATCGTCTATTCCCTTCTGGCTCATCAGGACATTTGCGCCTGCCTTCTTCACTTTGTTTACCATTTCTCTTAGAGTTTCTTCTTCCTGATCTAGAAAAGCCTGTATCTTGGACGGATCTGTAATCTGGACCTTCGCGTCTATCTCGGTCTTCTTGATTTCAAGTCCGGAGTCGATCAAGGCTATCTTTGAATTTTTAACTTCATTTGGCATTCTTGGATGGACCTTCTCCTTGTCGATCACAACCCCCTCTATAAGTTCGGAGTCAGTTATTCCTCCTCCGAATTTCTTCTGAACCAGGATGTTGTCAACATCAACCATCTTCTTGCCTTCTCTCTCCTCAACTATGTTCTTGACTGCCTTCATTGCCATCTTCGCAAGGAATTCAGTTACTCCACCAACATTCTTTCCGGTCATCGCAGTTAGAGCTACATTCTTCAAGATTTCGTCATTTTCTTTCTTGTCAGAAATGTTCGCAAGTATTTCCGCTGTCTTGTTTGCAGCCAACTTGTACCCATTTGCTATTATTGTTGGGTGCACATTCTGGTCAAGCAGAAGCTCCGCCTGTTTCAATAATTCGCCCGCTATAACGACTGCGGTGGTAGTTCCATCTCCCACTTCTTGATCCTGACTCTTTGCAATTTCAATTATCATCTTTGCAATTGGATGATCTACATCCATTTGCTTCATTATTGTCGCACCATCATTGGATATGGTGATATCTCCCAGGGAATCCACCAGCATCTTGTCCATACCTTTTGGACCCAGGGCCGATTTGACTGTATCTGCAATAGCCTTTGCGGCTTCTATATTGTTTCTTTGTGCATCTTTACCTGATTCCCTAGTCGAACCTTCTTTCAAAACTAGGATAGGGATTTGTCCTGATAACATCTATATTTCACCCTAAAACGGTAATTCGTCCTTCTATATAAATATCGGGTCTTAAGGTTCTGTTAAGATAGTGGGAGGCGAGCATACGCCGGAAACCTGTAAAAATTCGTGAGATGAATGAAAATAATGTTGGATCCGAAAGTTGGACCCCCTTCGAAGTTTACCTAATTCTAAAATCTAGCTTTAACAAGTATTCCTGGTTCCGAACTAAAAATATTACATCAGAATTTAATATTGTGTATCATTAACGAACGATGCGAAAATATCCATGCAAGAAAGAAGTCAATGAGCAAGTTTTAGAATCAAAAATGAAGGAAATTTTTGGCAAAGTGGCAAAAGATGGAAAGCTATTTTCTTCCTCATACTTGGACTCTCTGGAAGTGACGGCAGAGGTGACTGGAAAGAAAGAAATATCAATTGAGACCAAATCCTCTGTCGGAAAGGATCAGGAGACCGTCATAAAGTTGTACAATAAATTTCTTGAAGATGTGACAGGTTATTCCTCAAAAGAAAGGAAGAAGTTGATGTCCAAGACATGAGCCTCACCAATCTCTTTTCAGTAAGCTCAATCTGTCTTGTGGGCGCCTCTAGAGAGGAGGGTAAAGTAGGGAATGTTATCTTGAAAAATCTCAAGAAAAATTATAAAGGCGAAATAATCCTCGTGCACCCATCTGCAGAACAGATTGAGGGTGTCAAGTGCTACAGATCTATAGAGTCAATTCCTCATAGCATTGACCTAGGAATAATTTCTCTCCCGTCTAAGAAGGCTGTGGAGGCTCTAACTTCCCTGGCTGAAAAGGGATGCAAGATTTGCATACCTGTCGCCGGTGGTTTTGGTGAACAGGGAGATGAGGGGAAACAATTGGAATCAGAGATGAAGAGAATAGCTTCCAAGTTTGGCACTCGAATAATTGGACCAAATTGCGTTGGAGTGATAATCCCTCGAACGGGTCTTAACACCGCCCTGACTACTGAGGAAAGGAGTAATTTTCCATCCGACGGTCCGATTGGATTCATTTCACAGAGTGGTGCACTCGGACTGCTAGCAATGGACGAGTTTTCGGATTCAGGAATCGGATTCTCTTCTTTCATCTCCCTGGGAAATGAAGTAGATGTTGACGAAACAGATATGCTCTCTGCAATGGGAGATGATGACAGAACAAAATCCATTGCTCTGTACCTGGAAAAGATATCCGAAATAGAAAAATTTCTGAGTGAGAGCAGAAATATTTCACAGAAGAAAGGTATAGTTGTCCTAAAGGGGGGGCAGACAGAGTCGGGCAGCAGGGCCACGTCGCTTCATACCGGTTCCCTCCTCAAGACCAGTTTTTCACTGAACGGAATTTTCCGGCAGAGCGGAATAATCCAGGCGAACAATGAGATTGAAATGATAGATTTTGCATCCGTCCTATCAACTGCGAAACCGGTTCGGGGAAAGCGAATTGCAGTGGTCTCGTCGGCTGGTGGAGTAGGAGTGATTTCAACAGATGCACTGGAGAATGAGGGTTTCAAAGTGAATCGTACCAGCAATGAACTAGCTGGAATAATAAAAACAAAGATCTCCCAACTGGGTTCCCCATTCAATCCTATTGATATGACGGCTGAAGCAACGAACATTCAGTATGAAAATGTGATCAACGAGCTCGACAAGTCAGGTGAGTTTGATGCCATACTCGCATTTGTGCTCTTCCAGACTTTTGGAGTCACGGAAGACATAATAGAATTCTTGAGCAGATTCAACAAGGAAGCAAAGGCATCCTTGGTGGTGGGAGTAATAGGAGGAGAGTACTCAAGAATGGCGATCAGGAAAATGAATGAGAACGGGATCGCAGCATTCCCCTCAGTCAGAAGGGCAGTTTCATCCCTCGGAGCCTTGTACGAGAGATGGGAATTTCTCAGGAGGTTCGAAAAATGACAGTCGTACCCGAACTCGAGTTCAAGACCATGCTCAGCGGCCTGAATTTCAAGATGCCGAGACGATTCCTGATCAATAGCCCTGAGGACTATTCCGGTTCTTTCCCAGCAGTGCTAAAGGTGAGTTCTGAAGCAATCACCCATAAGACCGAGGTAGGTGCGGTTATGGGCGACATCAAGACTATGGGAAATTTCAAGGAAACATTCAAAGAGATGAAGAGAAAGTTTCCAGGCGAGACTATCTACGCAGAAGAGATGGCAAAGAAGGGAGTAGAGGTCATCATAGGACTGGTAAAAGACCAGCAATTTGGCAAGCTCCTTATGTTTGGAATTGGTGGATTCTATTCCGAGTTGATAAGGGACGTCACTTTCAAGAGGATACCGATAGACAGGTTCGATAGCGAGGACCTACTAGAAGAACTGAAATTTGGGCGTGTGTTTGAAGGGTATAGGGGGCTAAAAGTGAACAGGGAAATATTGGTAGATTTGCTTCTGAAGATTTCAGACTTTGCTGTCAAGAAAGAATTCTCACAGATAGATTTCAATCCCGTATTCCTTTATGAGGATGGATACCTGATAATAGACGCCAAAATGGTGATCTAGACTATCACATCCAGGAGCGAGCATCCGCGCTCTGAAGAACTATTCTGCCTTCTCGGTTACCGTATTCCTCAATCGCTTTCTTGAATTCAGAGAAATTGTACTTTTTCCACACTCTGCTCTTGATATGATTTTCTGAGACAAGTCTCGCCAGTTCTCCGAGTTCCTTTCTGGTGCCTCCAGTCGAACCTATTATGGTTCTCTCACCCGTATATAGCTGGGCTAGGTTCAATTTGGTCTCGCGACCCGTTAGTGTTCCAAAAGTCACCAATCTTCCGTTTGTATCCAGATAGTCCATATACGGATCCCACGCATCAGAACCCAGGGAATTGACTATGACGTCAACTTTCTCCTTATTCCATTCTGTAGCACCAGTTTCAGCGACCCATCTCTTTCTCGAAACATAGAAGACTCTAGCGCCCATCAATTTTCCGAGAACAAGCGCATACCAACCGGTATTCCCCGAACCTCCAACTACGAGCAGCCTTTCGCCACTTTTCAGACCGGATCGCTTAAGAGCATGATACGCAGTGAGTCCTCCCACTGGAAGTGAAACAGCGTCGTCAAAATTCATCGAGTCCGGAATGGGTATGAGTTGCTCTTCTTTTGCACCAAAAAATTCAGAGTATCCGCCGTTAGTGACAGCCCCCACAACCCCACCATTTCTGCAGATTTCCTCCAAACCTGCAGTGCATCTATCGCAAGTTTCATCAAAAATTTTCGAATATACCATAACTCTATCCCCGACCTTGAATTTTGAGCCCGAGGGAACCTTCTCAACTACTCCAGCTAATTCTGCACCTGGGATGTGAGGATAGGGCGATATCGTGTAATTCACCTTCCCAAGTATCACATTTATGTCAATAGGATTCAGACCCGCGCTGGTCACCCTTATCACTACTGGCTCTTTGGGATCTTCCACTTCCTCAATATTGGTGTTTTGCAAACCACTCGGTTGTCTAATCAAGATAGCTTTCACAAGTTTTTATCGAATTGTACTTTATTACTTCTTTGATTTGTAAAGGGAAAAAAAAGATTGACCTGTTGAGTAAATTTCTGAGTTTAAAATATAACCAATATTCACCTTGCAGAAAGTTGCTCAGAAAAAACTTAAACCATAGAGGCATTGGCATTTCATGGTATTGGACGCGCAAGAAATTATAAAAATTTCAGACCAGAAGGACCTGAAATATTTTTATTTCCAGTTCACAGATATCCGCGGCACGCCAAAGTCTGTAATGCTCCCAAGGAACAGGCTTGAAAAAATACTGGAGGAAGGGGTTCTTTTCGATGGCTCATCGATACTGGGTTATGCCACTATAGAAGAGAGCGACATGAGGGCGTTACCGGATTATTCTTCTTTTGAAATCCTTCCCTGGGCAGTCGATGGAGGAAGGGCTGCGAGATTTGTCTGTTCCATAAAGAAGCCCGATGGAACTCCGTTCCAAGGAGATCCTCGTTACATTCTTCAAAAACAGCTGGAAAGGATCGAAAAGAAAAACATGGAGTTCTTCGTTGGACCCGAGTTCGAATTCTTCCTTCTAGAACAGAAGGATGGAAAGTACGTTCCGCACGATACAGGTGGATACTTTACTTTCGGTCCGCTTGATAAGGGGGAAATCGTGAAAAAAGAGATCCTGAATTATCTCGATTTCTTGGGATACATGCCAGAGGCAGCACACCACGAAGTTTCACCAGGGCAGCACGAAATAGATCTCCGTTATGCTCCGGCCCTCTACATGGCAGATAGGATCATAACCATGAGGACGGCTATCAAGACAGTTGCAGCCAAGTTTGGTCTGTATGCGACCTTCATGCCTAAGCCATTCTATGGAATCAACGGGACCGGGATGCACATCCACCAGAGTCTTATGACACCAAACGAAGACAGTAACTACTTCTGGGATGAAAAGAACAAGAATGGTCTTTCCGAAATGGCATATCACTATCTAGCGGGCGTTCTCTCTCACGCAGTGGAACTTTCACCAATATTTGCGTCTTGGGTGAATTCATACAAGAGGCTCGTTCCGGGTTATGAGGCTCCCGTCTACATAGCATGGGGAACCAAGAATAGATCTGCGCTGGTCAGACTTCCCGCAGGGGACAAAACGAAAAAACGTTTCGAACTCAGGGCTCCAGATTCTGCCGGGAACCCGTACCTCCAGTTTGCAACGATACTCGCAGCTGGCCTTGATGGGATAGAGAAGAAGAAAGAGTGCCCCGAACCGACGGAGGCTGACATATTCCACATCTCTCAGAAACAGAGAGATTCAATGGGAATAGGGTCGTTGCCGGAGTCTCTAGGAGAAGCTCTGCACCATCTGAGGAACAGCGAATTTATGAAGGGAGTGCTTGGAGAACACATTTACAACAATTTCCTCTATATCAAACAGAAAGAATGGGACGAATTCCGTTCGTATGTCACCGACTGGGAGATCAACAATCTTCTCCCGATACTCTGAGGACTCCAGAGAATAGTTAACATTAACTATCCCTCATAACTTCAGATTGGGGGCTCGTGGTCTAGCGGCTATGACGTCGCCCTTACAAGGCGGAGACCGCCGGTTCGAATCCGGCCGGGCCCATTTATCAATCACGTTCCCGGCTGACCCCTTTCAAACTTTACTTCTGTCCTTAACCACGCGTATCATTCCCAGCACTACTATAATAACAGAAACACTCAGTAGTCCAAAACCCAGATAAAAACTACCTAGGTTGAGCATTTCTTCCCACGTTGGAGCATAGGAAATAACAATAATACTGCTTCCGAATTGATACGATATCGGCCCGTTAAGAACGTGAGGACCCGCGGCAATTGTAGTGATTATCCACACAAGCAGCAATATGTATCCAACTCCTAAGAACGTGACAGCTCCTTTGTACCACATGCATAATTATTCCAAATCCGGGTATAATGTCTTCTCAATGTTTGCATGGGAGTCAAGACGTGCAAACAAGTGCACGATAAGAGATATACTCTGTTGAAATAAATTAAGTGATATGAAATTCAATGAAGACAGAGAAAAATACCTCGAGACCATAGACCATTTCATAAAAGCACATGGCTATGCACGTCCCCTGGAGATCGCGGAGTTTCTGAAGGTGACTCCAGCATCTGTATCTCAGATGCTTTCTAAACTTTCTGGCGACGGAATGATAATTTACCAGAAATACAGGGGGATGACGATATCCGAGAAGGGAAGGATTTTGCTTGATGAGCTCGACAGAAAGGAGAGCTCTATCTACGAGCTCCTGAAACTGATGGGATGCGACGACAAAGTGGCCAAAGAAAGAGCATGCTTCTTCGAACACTACGTGGACGAGGATCTTTCAGAAAAGATGAAGGCGTTTGCAAACAAGATCAAGGAAAGCAAGGTAAAGATTCGAGCGTAGGGGCCCAAT
>JAKBNO010000017.1 GCA_021831005.1 Thermoplasmata archaeon | reverse complement strand
CTACCGTTACAGAATTGGCTATCTCTAGCATGTATCTCAGAGAGGGGTAGTCATACGCATGACTTCCAAACGCCCTGTTCTCTATTCTTGTTATTTCTTCAATGTCCTCGATGGAGCCTCTTCTCAAAAGGGGTTCAGAAATCTTCATCATCCTCATCGTCTTCGTCATCATCCGGTCTTCTCTTTGCCAACATGAGGGCACCTCCTCAGTTGGGGGGATGGAAATTGATATATTAAAATTTCTTCCTTTCTCCTTTGACATCGAAAGATATTCGGCATCTTCGCATGCTCAGATTCTTGACTACATCAAAAAATAATTAATGGTCTGGGAAATTGGATAGATCATGGTCGAAGACACGATGACTTGCCCTAAGTGTGGAGCCGAGATTCCCGTTTCAACCGCACTGAGAGAGTCCATAGAATCAAAGGCAAACGAACTGTATGAAAAGAAGTTCAGATCAGAGATGGAAAAGAAAATCGTCGATGAGAGAGAGAAATTGAAGGAGAGATTGGGGGAAGAGTTCAACTCAAAGTTTTCTCAGATGGAGGACAGCATATCGATAAAGGAAAGGCATCTGCAGGAAAGTCAGAAGAGGGAGAGCGAAGAGAGGAAGAAGAGGATGGAACTGGAAGAGAATCTCAGGGAACAGAAAATCGCATCGGAAAGACTGCTGGACGAAGAGAAAGTGAAGATGAGAGAAAGCTTGAGGAGGGAGTATAATGAAGAATTCAATCTCAAGAGCAGGGAGATTCAGCAAACCAACGAGGGTCTGATGAAGCAGGTTCAGGACCTGAAGCAAAAAATCGAGCAGGGCTCACAGCAGCTTCAGGGGGAGGTCCTTGAGGAGGAGCTAGAGGACAGGTTGAGGGGTGCATTCCCAATGGATGCGGTCGCGCCGGTAACTCAGGGGACAAAGGGCCCGGATCTCATACACACTGTGAAGAATTCGGCGGGAATAGACTCAGGAATAATAGCATGGGAGACAAAGAGGACGAAGGAATGGAAGGATGAATGGATTATGAAACTCAAGGGAGAGCTCGTAAACTATAATGCAGAGACGGGGGTAATAGTCACGAAGTCTCTGCCGAGAGACATCTCTACGTTTGGGGTGAAGAACGGGATTCTCGTCACAAATTTTGAGAACGCGGTCCCACTCGCAATCATTGCAAGAATGAACCTGATCGAGCTTGCAAGACAGAGGAGGTTGGGAGAGAGCAGCAATGAAACCAAGGACATTCTCTACCATTACCTCACCAGCACGCAGTTCAGGCAGAGGGTTGAAGCAGTGGCGGATGGTATAGTGCGGATGAGAAACGATATAGAATCGGAAAAGAGGTCGATGGAGAGACAATGGGCCAAGAGAACGAAGGAGATAGACAAGGCTATTGGAAGCATCTCGGGGATGTTCGGAGATCTTCAAGGGATAATTGGTCCCAGTCTCTCAAATGTGAAGGTCCTGAGCCTTCCAGATCAAGATGAGGAATAACAGAGTTAGTCAGCTCTAACCATTCCCTGACTTCCAAGCAATTGGCCCGGCAAAGTTTCTGCAATCTACTTGTAAGACAATCCGGTCAAGAATGCACCGTAACCTATTCCCCATAGTAGGAAGGGATAAACGATCAGTCTCTCCCAACCGCCGACGCCTATAACGGGTGACCCAAAGAACATGAAGAAGATGATTGCGATGTACGAGATCACTCCAAGAGCGACCGACATGAACTTAAAGGGAGAGGTCTGGTACCTGTAGGCGTAGATTGCGGTCAATGGTCCCATTATGAATGTTAAGTCCGAAACATATCCATGAAGCGCTCCATAGTTCTCATTGAAAACACCAACCAGAAGTGCACCGACACCGGTCAGTCCTAACAGGATGGGGAACACCTTTACGTCGAAACCGCGATACACAAAGAATGCTGATGCTATAACCGCAATCCCAAGGACAGAAATGGAAGTGTCGAAGAGGAATCCCGTTGGTCCGACTCCGAGATCACTGATGTAATTGTTTGCAATGCTGTAACCGTGATAGAGCGCCTCTGTGATAAACAACATAATGGTAAATTGAACGGCAAAAACAAAAAGCAGAACTCCAGCCACGTTTAGGCTTTTTTTGGAAGCTATCTTTTCCACGGACTAGTATAATTTGTACCTGCTAATAACATTAATTGAATAACGCTTTATCGAGCGCCAGACTTTAAGACGGTGTTCAGAAGGAGTTTCAAGTCCTCATATGGAACCATATCTTACATCGAGAGAAGTGGAAAAATCCCGGTTATCTTCCTTCACGGTCTGGGCGGGACAGGTAACTCCTGGATGAAGTTGCCACAGTATCTGAAGGAAGGTATTGGTCTCTATTTTCTTGACCTGGTGGGTCAGGGAAGGTCAGCGAAACCCGACATCGAGTATACAATCAGAGTGCAGGAAGATGTGATAGGGGAACTAACAGAAGCCCTGGGTCTGGAAGATATCTCTCTAGTAGGCAATTCTTACGGAGGATGGATAGCAATGCGCTATTCACTCGACAGAAAGCAACCCACTCACCTGGTGCTGGAAGACAGCGCTGGAGTAAACAGAACGTTCGGAGAAATGGAAGAGGGAAGCAGAGACCAATTCGTGGAAATGGTAGTGCGCAGCAACCCAATGAACGCTCAGTCAGTCATATCCAACATAGTGAAGAATAACTCTAGTCCCAGCTGGAAACTCAAGGAGTCCGAATTGAAGAAATTAAAGGCGAAGACGCTGATCATATGGGGAAAGGATGACGGGGTCATCCCAATTGAAAACGGAAGGATGCTCCATGCGTATATTCAGGGAAGCGCCTTCGTCGAGATAGAAAATGGGAACCACGTACCTCACGTCCAATTTCCAGAGAAATTCGCAGATCTCCTGAATACTTTCTTGACAACTTGATTTCTGGAAAACCAGAAATCTTATATTCCAGATAACCATCACCCTTCATGACAGATGGAAAAGAAAAGAATGGTGGCCAAGACACAGAAAATGTATCCATCAAGGGAATACAAAAGAGGGTCTATGCAAGAGTGAAAGACCTTGCAAGGGACACCGGTAAAACAGTCGGAGATTTAACCAACGACGCCTTCAAGGTCCTGCTTGCGGCTGCAGAGGAGACAAAGAAGGTCGGGGAAGAATTTTTCCAGGCAGTAAAGGACTCGAAGATCACTTACATCCAGGATCTGAACTCGATAGAGATATCTGGACCCGAACTCGTCAAGAACAACAAGAAAGTCAGCTTCAAGAATATCGGAAACCTCACATTCAAGAACATGTCAGAAGCCGACTTTGAGAGCTACGTCGATTCCATAGTGAACGTAAAGGTCCTCGAAATTCCAAAGGATATTTCAAAGTTCAAAGTCCTCGAGAGGGCAAAGTACATCGATGATCTAAAGTACTCCTGAAATGCGGAGAAATTGAATCGGTAAGATCCGCATACCGAAAAGCAAAATTAATCTGTCGTGTTTAGATTAACCCGAGTGTTTGATTTAGTTCTGTACCTCATTTTAATATTAGTTGCATCAGTTTTTGCGGGCATCATAGGTTCAATGGCTGGATTGGGTGGAGGAGTATTGATAGTTCCATTTCTGACTCTTTATTTTCACGTGCCCATCTATCTTGCAATAGGCGCATCCATCGTTTCTGTTATAGCAACGTCCAGCGGGTCAGCATCGGCGTATGTGAAGGACAAGATTTCAAACATCAGGGTGGGTACTTTCCTCGTCTTGTTCACGACTACGGGTGCAATAGTTGGTGCATTCTTGGGACTGCGCATCAAAAACCCAGCGGCAATATACCTTATTTTTGGAATTGTCCTTTTGATTTCTGTCCTTCCACTTATCAAGAAGATTGGAGAGGTCAACCAGCCGGTAAATATCAAGAACGACCCAATCGCAGAAAGACTGTCGCTCCAATCCCACTATCACAATCTCGAATTGGATAAAGAAGTGAACTACAACGTTTCGGGGGTCAAGAGTGGTTCAGTAATGATGTTCGTTGCCGGAATACTGTCGGGATTACTAGGAATTGGTTCAGGAGTGTTCAAGGTCATTGCCATGGATCTCTTCATGAAGCTACCAATCAAGGTATCCACGACCACTTCCAACTTCATGATCGGGATGACAGCGGCCGCTAGTGCTGGAATATATTTCTTCAACGGCGACGTCAATCCCTATATTGCAGCCCCCGTTGCAATTGGAGTCCTCATCGGCGCATTAGTTGGGTCGCGGCTCCTTATGAAAGTCAGGGGTAGAACAGTAAGGATCCTGTTTGCGGCGGTAATTGTCGTTGTTGCGATAGAAATGTTGCGGAGTGGGGTGTTGCTAGTAGGCGGGATGGGGTTGCACCTATGAGTACTGGCAAAGAAAGATCGTTTGAAAAAGAAAAGGAAGAAGAGGAGAAAATATCCTCCAAGGTCCTCTCGTTTTATCTCATATGGAGTGTAATCATATCTCTATCTGTGATTGTGATAGGTCTCATAACATACCTCGCAACAGACTCTACAGGTTATCTGACGGTACCAGTAGATATACTGTTGAGGTCATATGGACCAAATACTGCTGTCTTTCCCCACTACCTGGGTACAATCACATACGGAGTTCTCAAGTTCAAGTCATTTGCAATCATTCAGCTTGGAGTTCTACTGTTGATACTCTCTCCATTCGGGAGAATTTTCATTCAGGTTTTGATCTATGCAAGGGAGAGGAACAGAACATTCGTGGTCATTGCAGCAACGGTATTCGCGGTACTCCTGTTCTCCCTATATCTGTCAAAATATATTCACTGACATCCTCCCACCCCTGAACAGTAGATCAATAAATGTTCTCGATCAGACTAGCTGAGATTTGGGCAGAGTAGCAGATCCAGATAGGCAATCCCGCGTGGAGTTATTTCCTATAACTTTTTCCCATATATCGACTGGATTCCTCTCATTCCAAGGCTAGTATAGAACTTGTGTCCAAGCAGGTTCTCAGTTGGAAATTCTACCGTGATCATGCCGCATCCCTTTCCCTTCTCCTTCACAACCAAGGCATCCAGCAACTTCCTGCCAAGTCCGCCCTTCCTGAATTCTGGCAGGAGATAAATCTCGGTTATCCTCAGTTCCTTGTCTGGCATGTAGAAGGGTCTGTCTATGATTTCTCCCATTATCGCCCCCACAATCTTTCCATTGTAATCTGCAACAAGAACGTCTCTGGTCTCAAGCTTTATCGCGCTCTCGAGATATGCGGTTACATTCTTTTCAAGGTCCGGAGAAACGTTGAAAAGTGGGTCGTGCTCGGAGTTGAACTTCTTTAATCTCATTACCAGGTTTGTCGCATCCTTGAGATCTTCTCTTTTTAGTTCCCTGATTTTGATTTCTTCCATGTTCATTTCACCTTCTTTATAAGATTCTCATCCATCATTTTTTCTATCATTTCCCTGTTGCTGGAGATAATTTTCTTGGCCCGTTCGTAGTATTCATTCTTGCTCATTTTTACTCTCGCCAGATTCTCCTTGACGCCTTCCTCTGCTATTGCAGCCGCGATCCTTGGAAACACTTCCCATTCTTGCATTGTTGGAAGGATGTAGTCTTCCGTGAGTCCTTTCTCCTCTGCAAACAGAGCGAGCTCTCTTGACGCCCTGACGATCATAGGTTCACTTATCTTCCTGACCCTAGCATCCAGCGCTCCCCTGAAAACTCCAGGAAACACCAGGCTATTGTTGACTTGGTTTGGAAAATCCGACCTTCCGGTTCCAACGATCTCTGCGCCATTCTCCTTCGCCTCGCTAGGCCATATTTCAGGCACTGGGTTTGCAAGTGCAAACACAATTGCCCTCTTTTCCATCTTCTTGATCCACTCGCCCTTTATGGTACCAGGTCCTGGTTTCGATGCCGCTATCAAAACATCCGCACCTTCAAGCGCGTTCTGGATGTCTCCAGTGATCCTCTTTCTGTTTGTCCTGATTCCGAGGTCGTATTTCCAAGGATTATCTTTCATCAAAACGTCCATATCCTCTCTCTCTGGGTGCAGAACCCCGTGCGAATCGACCGCAATGATGTTTCCAATATCGAATCCCGCTGATTCGAATAACTTGATCGTAGCGATGTTTGCGGCCCCAGATCCCATGACGACTATCTTGGTGTCTCTCTCGTTTCTTCCCGTCAGCTTGAGAGCGTTGAGCAGCCCTGCAAGTGTCGCTCCCGCAGTTCCAAGCTGGTCATCATGCCAGACGGGTATGTTCATCTCTTTTCTGAGCGTTTCTAGCAGGTAGAAACACTTCGGCGATTCTATGTCCTCTAGGTTTATCCCGCCAAAGGCAGGTTCAATTGCCTTTACGATGCTGGCAATTTGTTCCTTTTCATGAACGTTGATAGGAATCGGTATTGCATCGACCCCACCCAGGTACTTAAAGATAAGTGCCTTACCCTCCATCACGGGCAATGAAGCTTCCGGTCCAACGTTTCCGAGTCCGAGGACCCTGGTTCCATCCGTGACAATCGCAACGGTGTTCCATCTCCATGTCATGTCAAATGATAATTCCTTGTCCTTAGCAATCTCAAGTGAAGCTGCTGCTACTCCAGGAGTGTACCACACCGAGAAGTCCTCCAGACTTCTGACCGGTACCTTAAGCATGGTCTGAATCTTCCCTTGATATTCCTTGGAGTACTTAATGGCAAGTTCGGAAAATTTCTTACCACCAGTTTCCCCCTCATTTCTCATGTTTCAGAATCGCACTCGAGATATTAACAGTTGTCTGGACTGCCTACTGTACGGGATTTTAGACGAATTTAATATTTATAGAATGTGAATTTTCAGAATTCAGGATTTCCGAGTTTCATCAGAACACTCGGCTAGGAAAAGACAATAGTGGAAAGTATTTTGACTTCGTTTTTTATCAACGCTCCATGACCGACTTAAGGGATCAGGTCGTAGAGGACAGAGGAGTGATCAAAAAGATCCAACTCATATTCCCTGGCTACCACGGATATAGGATAAACGAAGACTTGCGCGATGCTGATATTATTTTGAAGGACGAATTGTACAAGAAAATGCTGGACGTTATATCGAATCTGAAAACTGGCGAAGGCTCACTCGTTAGCAGCGGCCAGTTCAAGGGACTCGAGTCGATTGGGGCCCTCAGATCCAGGATCCAGACCGTCGCAGAGGCCGTCAAACACCATGGGGCAGGGTATTCTGGAATATCCGCACCAATCAAGGTGGATGCAAAGAAGATTTCCACACTGTATGATCTGGATATGCGGATATTCGACCAGGTACAGAATCTTCAGAAGGGAGTGAACTCGTTCGTACAGAATTGCTCATCTGGAAATGTCAATCAAGACGGGATTGCGGGAATCAACAACGTCATTTCGGCAATTTCAGAACTGAACAGCAGCAGGGAAACGCTTCTCTATGGGGGGGTCTAAATGCCATTTGGAAAGAAGGGTGGAGTACCACCAAGTGGTGGAAGCGCATTTGGTTCGACTACCTTTGAATGGGAGGATCAGTTCAAAGTAGGAAACATAATGTGGAAGGTTCCCAGACTGATCAAGTTGAACGACAATGCAGTCGTCAGGGAAGACGAAACGGCTGTTTTTTTCAGGGATGGAAAGGCAATATTCTACATCGACAAGCCTGGAAGATATGCACTGACGGATCTCAACGCACCAATCGTTGGAGGTCTCGTAAAAATATTGACCGGTATCCAGCAGCAAGCCTACGTGTATTACCTGCAGAGAAGGATCATCGACGGAAAATTTGGATCCAAGGAACCTTACGCATTCAGGGACAAGGACTTCGATATCGTCATGCTCAGGCTCTTTGGTGATATGAGGTACCGGATTTCAGACCCTTCAATATTCATAAATCAGTTCGTGGGTACTTTCAATGTCGAGACTACTGCACAGGTGGAAGACAGGATAAGGGACCAGGTTGTAATGCTTATCTACAACGTGCTTGGAAAGATGAAAGACCAGGGAATATCGGTACTCGATCTCCCATCCAACTTGATGAACACAGAGGAAGCTGTGTTGGCTGGTGCAAAGGCTGCTTTCGATCAATACGGAATTGAGTTAAACAAGATTTCCGGATTGACGATATCGCTTCCGGACGAGGTCCAGAAGGCAATAGATACCCGTTCGAGCATGAAGGCAGTGGGTGCGAACTATCTGCAATTCCAGGCTGGTCAGGCCATGGTGGATGCAGCGAAGAACCCCGGTGGAACTGCAGGAGCAGGAATAGGGCTCGGAATGGGGTTGGGAGCGGGAGCAGGAATGGCATATCCAATGGCATCAAACATAACGCAGGGGATGAACCAACAGCAGCCTCCTGCAGAAAAGAGAGTGAAGAAGTGTCCCAAGTGTCAAACTGATGTGGACGAGAACGCAAAGTTCTGCCCATCGTGTGGATATGATTTTTCGGCCGAAGGGCAGATGAAATGTCCTTACTGTGGCAAGAACATACCAAAGACGTCGAAGTTCTGTCCAGAGTGTGGGAAATCCATCACGACCAAATGTCCGAAGTGTGGGACGGAAGTACAGCCAGGAGCAAAGTTCTGTC
>JAKBNO010000089.1 GCA_021831005.1 Thermoplasmata archaeon | reverse complement strand
AAAGAAGGTCTCTTCGATGGTAACTATAACTCCAGAGTACCCCGCATATTATTACCAAGCCAGGGAAATAGGAATAGGCACGACTCTTGAAAACAGGGCATCCTCTGAAGGTGTCGATTTGTCTCCGTGGGATGTTGACGAGAAGACTGCGTATTTCATAAGCAACCCGAACAATCCTACAGGGTTGTCCTGGAGCGATGAGAGCATAAGATCGATAGCGAGGGAGACTGAAGGGAATGAGTCTTATCTTGTTATAGACGACACCTTTTCATTCTTCAATGGTAATTTTCCAAAGAAACTTGAAACTGGAAATACGATCATGCTGGGTTCGGTCTCCAAATTCTTCGGTGAGTCTGGGATCAAGATGGGCTGGATAATTGCCGGCAAACAGATGATACAGGAAATGAAAGAGAGGATGGGGATTATTGTGCCCGTAATTTCTTCGAACGTGAAACGCAGAGGAAGCTATCTCCTCAGCAACATCAACGTCTATAAGGATTACAACAGGAAGAAAATTGACGAGAACTCTAAGATACTTTTTGAGAATCTGGACGAATTCCTGGTTGGATACAAGGGAACAATCGTCAATGCTCTCTCAGTGGGCGAAGATTCGGTAAAATTCTCACTTTCTCTCATGACAGAGGGCGTCTCGACAGTGCCAGGTTACTATTTTGGGTCAGACTCGATGATTAGGATTGGGTTGGGCACTGAAGATGCAGAGCGAACAGAAAAGGGAATCAAGATAATAGCTAATAGAATGTCAAACTGGAAGAGGTAAGATGGATCCGGTAGGAATCCTGTATGGAGACATCCATCCAACTGTTGTTAACTGCTCTGTCTCAGGAAAGTTGAGACAGGGGGATTACGTCAGGCTGAAACATCACGAAGACGGCTGGGTTTTGGGAAAAGTCGACGTGATAGGCGCTAAGACTAATCTTTCGATCGAAAAGTCATACCAAATAATGGAAGGAAATAACGTAGAGATACAGCAGACAGTATCAGCCCAAATAGTCATAATTGGTTACTTGGATCAGAAGCACATCCTGCAATATCCGAGGACCCCCTTTCTCGCTGGAACCCCGGTATACCTCGCTGATGACGAATTCATATCAGCCACCCTCAACATAAGCAGCGGCAAGAAGGGTAGAGCTTATATCGGCATGATATACGGCCACAGCATTCCATTCTCTATCGATATCAATTCAATGGTGCAGAAGCACATTTCCGTCATGGCAAAGACCGGAGGTGGAAAGAGTTACCTCACGGGAGTGATCATCGAGGAGCTCATCAAGAATGATGTCACCTGTGTTGTGATAGATCCTCACGGTGAATACGGATCCATGAAGAGCAAGGCTTCGGATTCTGAGGAAATGAAGAGATTCTCCATACATCCGGGTTCGTACGGTGACAAGATTATCACATTTTCCCCTGAACGAGGGGACGAGAAGCTCACCTTCACACTTTCACAGATAAACGTGAAGGAACTGGTGAGCATCATGAATCTTTCTGACGCCAAGTCGTACGTTCTTCCGTTGAGGAAGGCGATAGACGCAATCAGACTTTCAAGCAAGGATTATGACTTCGATGACATCATCAAGGAACTACGGAGGCAGGATGATTCTTCCCTTTCGCAGACCCTTGAAAAGGAACTGCTTTATCTCAAGTCTCTGAATGTTCTTGGCAAGAGGGGTCTCCGCGTAGATGAGCTGGTTGTCAAAGGTAAAGTCTCCATAATTGAGATGAAGGGATTGCCCCCAGACGTGCAGGAACTCATCGTACAGAGGTTGCTGTATGCTCTCTTCGAATCAAGGAAGAAGGACCGCATCCCCCCTCTCCTTACGGTAGTAGAAGAGGCACACAATTTTGCTCCACAGCAAGGGAAGGCTTTCTCCTCCAAGATAATGAGGACCGTAGCTTCTGAGGGAAGGAAATTCGGTTTCGGTCTGCTGGTCGTCTCACAGAGACCTGCAAAGGTTGATAAGAACGTCCTTTCTCAATGCGGCACCCAGCTGATTCTGAAGGTGACAAATCCAAACGATCTCAAGGCAATTGGCAACTCTGTCGAAGGCCTTACGACTTCGTCGCTGGACGAGATTCAGAGACTTCCAGTGGGAACTTCTCTCGTCGCATCTCCAGAGCTCCCTATTCCCCTTTTCATAGAAGTTCGACCCAGGGAAACAGACGATGGTGGAAAGAATGTGAGGGTCGTCAGATGACCCTAGAAGAGAGGTGCAAGAAGTATCTAGATATTACAAAAGAAGCCCTGACTCTTGTAAAAGTATCTCCCTCCAAAGAGAGCTTTTTGAACACGGCTGCAAACGACTTCATCGATATGTGCAAGAACTACCTCAAGGACTCTACCTACTTCTACGACAAGGGCGATTTTGAAAATTCCCTAGCGGCTAGCTCCTATGCCTATGCTTGGCTGGATGCTGGTGTACGTCTCGGGATTCTGAGCGCATCTGGTGATTATAAGAGGTTCACTCAATATTCCTAGCGGAATGTGCTGTAATCGTAGATCAGATCTATTAGTCGCTTGCTCGTGGTGTCGTCAATGACGCCTTCATTCTTTTTGACTAACACATAGTCCCTTGCTTCAAGAACTCCGTTCTTCGCAGCCTTTGCGTAGACAGAACCTATAACACTTCCTCGTACGCTTTCTGGAAGATCGTGAAGCAACTTTCCTAAAAGAAATCTGAACTCCTCATTTTTTCTCATATTGAGTTTTCTTAACTTCTTCTTGGTCTCAATACCATTTGCGTTGGTAGGGGTTCGATTTACCTCCATCTGTAGGCAAGAATCAATCCGTAACATTTAAATATTTCCTTTTAGCCACCTCGAATAATTCTGCTCCCAGCAATATCACAACTGCTAAATGAATTTTGCAGACCAATCAACAGTATCCGGGATTGATGTATCTGAACAAACCCAAGTTTCTACCATTATTATCATAGGAATAGGATAAGTCCCTTTGTCTTTGAATCGAGCTTCTGAACTCGTCCAAGTATAATGGACAAGCTCCCTTAGTTGTATTCATCCGTTTGATAGCTCAAGTTGTGGGTCCTTTAACTTGGTTAAGGTTTCACGAATTACCACGTCATTGGCGGTTATTTAACTCCTCTGGGAATTTCCCCTGCTCCCTTTCCCAAAAAAGACTGGAATTAATTTCGAAGTTCAAACAAAAGTCAACACTTGCAGACCAAATAAACTATGAATAGACTCAAGACCGGCAAATGATTTATTGTACGTTAACTTAGGAATTGGTGGCTGATGGAAAGAACAAGAGACACGTTTTCTACTCAAGTGGAGCTGCACGTGCTTTTTCCGTCATCAATGGAGTAGAAGCACAGGGAGTATTGGATCTAATCAAAGAAATGTCTTTGAGCGTTAGTGTAAATATTTTGGCTGAAGAGGAGAGTCTTATTTCTCTTTTGAAAGCCGGTGCCTCAATAGATGACCTAGTCCAGATGAAGGTACTTCAGACCTTCCTTAAGATAACAGGGGAAACGTCCAAAGTGCACAAGCTTGTCGCTGAAGACATTTCAGAAAAGAAGATAGAGAAGTTCAGTGAGATAACTCTCCGCTATTACAAACTCATTTCAGAAATTGGCAAGAGTGAGGCTGAAGACTTCAGCGAGTTTATGAACTTATTCCCTCTCAAATACGACCTCTCTTCCGACTACGTATCTCACCTGCCAGATTATCTGAAACCGTACAATAAGCTGTTCAGGAGTCACGATAAGGGCTCAAAAAGAGAGGCAAGAGTCGTGAAGAAAAGGTTCCCAGACTATTTTGCAGAACTTAGGTGGATCGTCAGGGACTCAGTGTCAAAGAAAGGCCTACGTGCAATATCGTTTCCTGACGATTATCTCATCGCAAATGCAGTGAAGGAGATGGAGTTGTATGGGATGAAACCGACTGTCACATCTCCCATCTCTGAAGTTTTGATAAACGATGTTCCTTACAATTTTGTTATCGCGGCCTTGAAGTGTATTGAGGAGAATTTCAGCTATGAATCGGTCATCCCCCTTATTGAGAATCCGTTTTCAGGTATAGAGATATCAAGGATCTATGATATCAAGGAAGAGTGCTATGACAAGAACATCACCAAGGGAATAAATGACTGGAAGACTCTTTTCCACGAATTAAGAATCAAAGGGGATATCCTAGACGACCTCGAGTTCCTTTCAAATGTTGCCTATAACAATCAAGACGTATCGAAGTGGATGAATTTCTGTAACAAGTACCTTGGAGAACGAAACTATCCAAACAAGATTCTGAGGATCCTTCTGTCTGCGTTTGAAGATTATTCCAACGATCCTACCGGGTTGATCAATGATATGGAATCGATGAAATTCATACCAAAGATCACCATAGTTGGTGAACCCAACGTCTTGATTGGTAAACCTTTGGACCTGATAGGTCTGGAGGCGGAGAACGTCTATTTAGGTGGAATGGACGCATCATCCTCACTGAGGGCCCTCCCAGAAGAAACCAGAGATTTCCTGAGCAAGACTGGACTGGAATACGCATTTGAGGATCTGATGGAAAATGCATATTCGTCACTCATCAAACTATCGGATAGCGTCACTCTGAGTTACTCAGCGATGGATGAAAAATTATCCTACACCGAGTCCATTGCGTTCTACGACGGTGTGAAGGCGGAGGAGGAGTACATTCCAAGGGACGTTGTCTTTGTTCCCCAAACACCGATCGCACCCTGGGAATTAGCAAATGAGCAGAAGAAGGTTAATCCTTATCAACTGGAGGAAGGAGCCATAAAAGTGAGGATGGAGAAACCAATATATCCGACGTTCATCGAGAATTACGCAGGCTGCCATTTCAAGGGATTTGTTAATGGAATGTTGGGGGTAGATGAGGTCGATCCCCCCAGAGAATTCTTGGACCCAAGGACAACCGGATCGATGACTCACAAAATTCTCGAAAAATACTACTCTACCAACCTGTCACCAGCAGAATTTGGTAAGTTGGCGGATTCATTTGTCAGGTCAGAGATAAGCAAGGAATTGTTTGACTCGAGAACGGAAGCACTGAAGTTCTACAGAGACAAGTACATATCTAACGGTAAACTGGTAAGATTCTTCGTGATGGACGTGAAACACGCGCTCGAACTAGGTAGAAAAACAATACAGAAGGAATTTCATTTTCCTACTTCAGATCAACAAGTTTTTTACGAGTTTGGGGACAAGAAGATAAGTATCGGAGGATACGTGGATAGGGTAGATGAGGAAAATGGAGGGCTATGTATAATAGATTACAAGAGCTCGCTGTATGGGTATCCCAAAAACGACCTCTGTGATGATAGACACGGGAAGATTCAGCTTTTTTTCTACAAACTCGGAGTGGAGTCAATCTTGAAGAAAAAGGTGAGAGCCGCGGCCTATGTGTCTTTTAGGGACATAAGTGAGGGATTCAACACTGCAGGTTTCTTCAACACTATACCAAACGAAGAAGCTCAGGTAAGAAAGTGCAGGGAGATAGTTGACCCTGTCCTTGAAGATTTCGTTGCCGGTGATTTCGACCCAGTTGTGAAAGAAGGGGGAAGTCTCTGGAAATGTGAAAACGAACTATTCTGTCCTCTGCTCAGCGTATGCAGGGTCCAGGAAAGGAGATGGTAAATTGACCGGAGATTTTGTGTCTGCAGTTCCCGGATCGGGTAAAACGGAGACTCTAATAAACAAGTGCTATAAGTTGATGGAAGATGAGGGAACCGATACTGTAGTTGCCATCACCTTCACAGACAGGGCATCTGAAGAACTTATTGATAGACTGAAGAAGAGGGCACTGAAGGAGGGGAAATTAGATCTCATAAGAAAACTCCCGACTTCCAACGTGGGAACGATACACAACTTTTGTTCGAAAATTGTGAGAAAGTATGGGGCAGAAATTGGAATACCTTGGTATTTCAGAGTGATGGACGAACTAGAATCTTTCAACCTCCTGGAGAAGAGTATAAGAAACTTCATAATTGGGATTAGAAACGAGAAAGGAGTAACCGAGGATGGTTTCATACTCAACAGAATATTAGACGAATTCGAAACAGACGTTGAGCAGATCATTAGGGACTGCACCGACATTATGGAATCTCAGAAAGGATACCTTGATTTCATGGTGTTCACGAACGGGGCATTCTTTACCGAATACTCAAAGGACGTTTTCGACGAAAGCGTAAGAAAAGAGATCTCATCCAAATTGAGAATATCTCTCATACCCGACTTGTTGTCCCTCCTCTCTTCATTTGTTACGAGTTACCAGGATATCAAGCAGAAGGGGCGAGTAATGGACTTCGACGATCTGTTACTTTACACTCTTAAGATAATGGAGACAAAGGGGGAAGAGATTGCAAAGAAGTACAGCTACATCCTTGTGGATGAATTTCAAGATACCGATGTACTGCAGATCGCGATATTTGAAAAATTCTGGGAATTTGGATCTTCCTTCTTCGTGGTTGGCGATCTAAACCAGAGTATCTATTCATTTCGTGGTGCGCATCCTGGAGCTCAGAGAAGGTTCTCTGACCGCATCTCAAACCAGGTCAGCTTGAAGACAAACAGGAGAAGCGATAAGAATCTCATTTCTTTTTTCAATAAGTTCTTTCCTTCCTTGATGGAATACGAACAGATGGAGGGTCTCTCAGAGAAGGAAGGAGGTGCTTATCTATACATCGTTGAGGATAAACTCTCAGCTGTTGCAGAAGTCATAAAGGCGCGAATAAGAGAAGGAGAACTTCCTGGAAACATAGCAGTACTTAGCAGAATTTCTTCAGACTTCTTCAATCTGAAAAGATACATGAAACAGGAAGGTATCAATTGCGTCCTCATTTCTGGGGAGTCGATACTGAAGTCGCAAGAGGGTAAGGACGTGCTTTCACTCGTCCGTTACCTTTCAGATCCTGGAGATCGGGTCGCTCAAGTGTCACTGTTATTTTCGCCCCTGTTTCACATGAACGTTACAGAACTTATGAGGTCCAAGGACAAGTTCGACGAGATTATAGAGAGTAGACTCGGCCGATATCGTGAGGATTTGAAAATCGAGCGAATTGATTTCTTGCTCAGCAAGATTCTTTCTAAAGAAGGCTACATCTCCAACCTGCTTGGTACTAATGGCGGAAGTGAAAGAGTCAGCCGACTCTATAGAATTCTCGAGCTCATCTCCTCCCACGTGACCGCTTATGGTGGTTCTCCATACTCGCTTGCGGAGTGGCTGTTGAACGCCAGTGAAAGTAAGGAAAGTGGACCCATCGAGGATCTTCTTCAAGACCAAACGAGAGTAAAGGTAATGACAATTCACCAAGCCAAAGGACTAGAATTCTCCACGGTAATAGTTTATGATTTCCGTCCGGGAGTTGACAGGGATAAGTATTACTCAGATGAATATTCGGGAATCGTTCCGAAGAGAGACAAAGATTTCATCAGCTCTCCAAGCAAGAAGATAATTGGCAGGACTGAAAGACACAGCTTCTCCATGAACGAAGAATCGAGAATAATGTATGTAGCATTTACTCGGGCCAAAAACGACTTGCACGTAATAGTATCTGAAAAAGACCTGAAGGACGAAAGATCCGCCAAAAAGGGAGATGACCCTCTCTCAGTATTGCAGACAACCATATCCCTGTGGAAGGAGAGCGGGACAAAAGAGCGGTCTGAGGCTATAGAGAGAGTTTCAATGATGACGGGAAGGATTTCAAAGACAAATCCTTTGGAGATTCGTGAGACTAAATCTCCTCCCACAACAGTTCCACCAATCGAAATTGTCAAGTTCAGTACGCAGAGCGATGATGATAATGAATCTGCGATAGTACAATTCCTAAGAGAGAAGGGTGACAGGATTAAGGAATTCAGGATTCTCTCCAAAGGTTCGAGAATGACAGTTTCTGAGAAGGGACTCAAGATCTATGAAGACGTTGCAGTCTCCAACAATTACTTCGTGAAAGACGGCAAGATTGAATTCGCACTCTAGTCACTTCAATAGGTCAACGCAAATCTTGTGGTAAGCCGTTCTCGAAGGAACTGAACTTACTCAATACTGCACTATGCCTGAGTTCTGTTCATTGAGAGATGTTTTATATTTTCATTGGATTAAGCTTAGCTCCGGTAGTGTAGACCGGCCAAGCATATGGGGCTCTCAATCCCACGACCCGGGTCCAAATCCCGGCCGGAGCATTATCAAGACTTTTTTGAATTTCATTAGCTTGGTTGGTACCTTTCGAACTCGCATCATAAATTCTCGCCTTGGCCCTTTTTCCTGGAATCCTAGAGGTGGACTCGAAAAGAAGACTCCAGCAATCCTGCATTTCATCTGTGCCTACATTCGTGCTTTCTTCAGTCAACAATGGAACTGCAACTCCCCTTTCACCAGTTCAATACTGTCTTGTTTAGAAACGAACAGTCTTGGTTTGGTCATTCAAGTGAAATCGCCTGAAATTGAGAAATGAAGTGTAAATTTGCCAGTCGCTAATCCGCGTGAATTAGGGCCAGACCAAGAGAATAGGCTAACCTACTCTTCCTACGATTTCTCTTACTTCCCCGACCCTGAAATGAATGCCAGATTTTCAGAACAAT
>JAKBNO010000054.1 GCA_021831005.1 Thermoplasmata archaeon | reverse complement strand
GGGTCTACCAGCGTGTAAAATTCGTATACCCCGTCCTGGACCTTGACTTCCCCCGTTACGGTAAAATATTTCCGCACGGCAGAACGAATCGATATCAGATCAACTGCTGCTATTGGAAATCGCCTCTACTAAGTCTTCCAGACTTAGATTTTGCTTTAATACTTTTCCTTGAGCATAATTCAGGTTCCCGCCACCCTTTACAAACCCCCTTTCCTCGAGGATGTGCATGATGTCTAGAGCTGAGACGTCCTGGTAAGAAGAAGCGATCCGTATCTTCTCTCTCGAAATTACTACTCCTGACGATGCTGCGAGACTTCTGGAAATGGATTCTGCGATGGATTCGTGTACGTCGAAAATTTTCAGCTTCCTTTCTCCTAATTTGACTTCCGCATATCCGAAACCAGACTCGATGGCCTTCCTTGTCTCCTCGAGTGTACGGCTCATGGACTCAAATGTCTTCATGGGATCCTCGCCGAGCCTCTCCCTTATCTCCATCAAGTTGTTGCTCTGTGAATTTGAATACTCAACGGCAGATCTACCCGAAGCAAAGTGGAACCTCATTATTCCATCCTGTACTCTCTCGACCCTCACTATCTTGATGAATCCAACCTCTCCGGTATAATCGAGGTGAGTTCCACCACAGCCTTCGGCGTCAATCCCAGGTATTTCCACCAGCCTTAGCTTGTTGCCAGCAGGAATGCCACCCTGGTACAGGGTAAAGCCAAAATTGATTTCCGCCAAGTCCCTGTTTACAAACTCCTTGTGGAGCGGTAGATTCATCCGGATTATCTCGTTTGCTCTTTCCTCAATACTGGCAATCTCTTCCTTGGAGATGTCCTTGAAATGAGTCACGTCCAACCTACTGACTCTCTCGTCCTTCTGTGCTCCGGCCTGCCATATGTGCGGACCCAACACATCCCTGATGGATGAAAGAATTATGTGGGTGGCAGTGTGGCTCTGCATCAGTCGCTTCCTTCTGTCCTTACCGACCATTCCGTGCGCATTCTCCCCCACTCTTATCCCGTCCGAGTCTTCAACTTCGTGAATGATCACATTGTCGACCAGCTTGACATCTTTGACTGTTGCCTTCTTGCCAGAGATCATCAATATTCCGTGGTCTGAAGGCTGTCCTCCTCCCTCGGGATAGAAGTACGTGTTTTCCAGAACTACGGAATTCCCTTCTATTCCAATGACCTTGCTGTTGAATTCGAGTATCCTTTCGTCGACGTAATATGACTTTTCTGTTTCGGGATATTTGTTCTTGAGAACCTCCTCTTTCTTCTTCGGTTCTCTTCGAATGTTGTTGAACCCTTTCGTCTTTACTAGCTTCTCCGGGAATTTGATGCCCATGGCTTCGCACCTCTCCCTGACGTATTCGATCGGCAGACCATTGGACTCGAAGAGCAGCAGAACTTGCTCTGGACCGATTTCTCCATCCTTGGAATATTTCTTAACCAGGCTGTCCCCTCTTCCCAACAGTTCGTCAAACCTTTCCACTTCAAGTTTCACTATCTCTCTTGCGGAACTCTCGAGTCGCAGATCTAGTATATCCTTGAACCTGTCCTTCTGACTCTCTATCAGATCCCAGAGTTCGGTTTGAATTCCTATTTTTTTTCTAGCGAGCAGTGCCCTCCTTATCATCATTCTCAGCACGTAACCCGCTTTAGAATTTGATGGGACGAGCCCATCGTAGAGTAGTATCGTGATTGCCCTCGTGTGGTCTGCAAGAATGTAGATGTTGGAGAGTCTGTCCAGGCTCGTCCTGCTGGTATCATCAAGAGACTTGAGGAAACTTACCTCCGAACCGTCCTCCGCAGCATATGCATTAATGAATTCCCTCAGGAAGTTGGGTCTCTCGAGCTCGATCTCCCTCATCAGATTCCCGACCATTTCCGGATAGAGGGCTTCGAAAACGGTGTCAGTCCCTTGCGACAGCCAAGTGAGTCTTTCGATCCCGTATCCGGTATCGACAATTCTGTTCTCCATTTTTCTGTACTTTATTCCATCGATCTCCACATCGCCGTCTGGTACCTCCACCATGTCCATGAACACGAGAGTTGCAACCTCCAGACCTCTCACCATCACTTCCATGGAAGAACCTGCATTACCGCCTCCAGCCCAGGGTTTCTCCGTGAAGACTATTTCCAATTTGTTCACTCCGAGATGTTCAAGGAATTGGAGTGCGAGTTCTACGGTCCTATCTTTCCAGTAGACCTCTTTTCCTGGGAAATTGAATGCTTTAGCACCACCCATTTCGAACACCGAAGTGTGCCTTCCCGTCTTTCCCACGTTATCGAGATCTACCGTCCTTATGCAGGGCTGCGAAATAACGAGGGGGTTCCCTGGTGGGGGAACATTACCGGAAGTCACGTGCGGCTGGAAATCATAAATGCTAGCGTTTACGAGATAGACGTCTTCCCTCCACCGGGCCACGATCGGGTACCTGTTGACCCTCTTGTGACCCAACTTCTCGAAGAACGATAGGAAATCCTCCCTCATTTCTTCAAGCGAATACTTCTTTCTTGTGGGTGGGTTTCCAATGAACGAATAAGGATCGCAGGGAATCTCCCCGCAGGTCTGTCTCTTCGGGTCTATGGTCCAGAATACTTTCCCGCACTTGGTGCAGCTCTTCCTCTCATACCCATTGTCCCTGAGATATCCAATTGCCTCTTCTTGACCAGACACAATGGAGGAAGAATAACTATTTTAAATTCTTTGTTCTGCTCAATTTGTGCTTGTCACTCTTTACAACGATGGAGAGGTATATTCATTCTCTGACAGGGCTGGTCTGCTTTACGTAAGAGATTTGGGGAACCTGGACACGTCTAAATTCCCAATATCGTCTGAAGAAATAGAGATAGGGTCGAGGAGGTTCAGGACGAGAAGATCCACTTTGAATGACGTTTCGTCCTCCATAGAAAGAGGGCCGCAGATAGTACTGCCGAAGGACGCCATATCGATATCCTACGATCTCGATCTCCCATTCGTCCCGAGGATGCTCGAGATCGGAGGGGGAGCTGGAGGTTTTTCCATCCTGGCTGCCCTGATGTACAAAATAAAGATAGTGAGCTACGAGCTTGACGAAGATTACTTTCAACTCATGAAGAGGAACATCAAGAGGTTCGATGTGGAAGGTCTGATAGAAGCTAATAACAAAGATGGAAGGGAAGCGAACTTCGATGAGTATGAGAGCATATTCATTGACAACCCAGAACCATGGAATTTCCTAGATGTGAAACTCACGGGGACAAAGAAGATAGCTTCCACTCTTCCGACGTACTCGCAGGCCGAGAGATTTTCGCGATTTCTAATAAACAAGGGTTTTTTAGTCAGTGTCCATGAACTCATCGATGTTCCCATCAAGCTCAGCGCCATGGGAATGAGACCCGAAACGTCGTTTCTGTATCACACCGGATTCATCGTTTCGGGGGTGGGTGTCAACCTGAATGGATGAAGTCAAGAAGAAGGCATTGGAAAAGCAGGGATACAAGATAGTGGGTAACCACTCTGGAGTAAAGCTCTGCCATTGGGTAAGGCAGGACCTGTATTACAACAGGCCATGCTACAAGAATACTTTCTACGGGATAGAGAGTCACAGGTGCGTTCAGATGACGCCATCCGTTGACTGGTGCTCGGAGAACTGCACTTTCTGCTGGAGGTCGCAGGGCTGGGAAGGTGCAAAGATCCCCGAGGAAGACGAAGCTGAGGATATCCTGGAAGGATCGATCCAAGCACAGAGACTACTGCTCACTGGTTTCAAGGGAGATTCGAGGACAAACATGAAGAAATGGCTCGATGCACAGCAGCCGAAGCACATGGCCATCTCACTCACCGGCGAGCCCACTCTGTACGGGAAACTGGACGACCTCCTGAGGGAAGCAAAGGAGAGACACATTTCAACTTTCGTCGTTACAAACGGCACTCAGCCAGATGCACTCGAAAAACTTAAGGTGCTCCCGACACAACTTTATGTCACGGTAGCAGCACCGAATGAGAAAATTTTCAAGGAGACGCTCAACCCGATCTACAAGGATTCCTGGGAGAGATTGAACAGAACACTCGAAATGCTACCTTCGCTGAAGACGAGAACCGTGATAAGACACACCCTTGTGAAGAACGTCAATCTTGGGTACATAGAGGAATACTACAGGCTGGACAAGAAAGCGGACCCCGATTTCATCGAGAGCAAAGGATACGTGCACGTTGGAGGGTCCAGGAACAGGTTGACGATCAACAACATGCCTTCCCACGAAGACATTAGGGAATTCTCATCGAGGTTGAATGGATACATGAACTATGATTTTGGTGGGGAAAGGGAAGATTCGAGAATAGTGTTGTTGAGCAAGGATAGGAGAAAGAACAGGATAGATTTCGCAGCGATCTAGAGGACAGATTTTGTCACTTTTCAATTGGTGAAGTAAACTAAATAAGGTCAACATCGCTAAAGATTTATATCACTTCAGACGATGAGCGAACAACCAATCGAGCTTGATGAAATTATGAATGCACAATTCATTAAACACGAAACGGACGTCCTTATCATAGGAGCCGGAGGGGCAGGAATGAGGGCTGCAATTTCCGCGTTCGATTCCGGATCTAGCGTGACATTACTATCCAAGTCACTCCTGGGGAAGGCACACACGGTCATGGCCGAGGGAGGAATCGCGGCAGCACTTGCAAATGTTGATTCGAAAGACAGTTGGGAAACCCATTTTGCCGACACAATGGAGGAGGGTGTTTACATCTCAAACTACAGGATGGCGGAGTTGTTGGCAAAGGAAGCACCCGACAGGGTCAGGGAACTGGAAGAGTATGGTGCTCTCTTCGACAGGACACCAGAGGGGACCATCATGCAGAGGGCATTTGGAGCACACACTTACAGGAGACTGTGCCACGTCGGCGACAGAACGGGTCTTGAAATCATCAAGACGCTGGAAGACCAGATACTTCACAGGGACATCAAATTCTTCGACGAAATGTATGTGACAAAACTACTCAAGGATGGAAATAGGGTCGCCGGTGCCATCGGTCTGAAACTCAACACGGGAGAATTCTATCTTTTCATGTCCAAGGCAGTCATAATTGCGACTGGAGGATGCGGCAGGATATACAAGGTCACGTCCAATTCCTGGGAATCAACTGGAGACGGGCTCGGACTCGCCTACGAGGCAGGTGCCGAACTGATGGATATGGAAATGATACAGTTTCACCCTACCGGTATGGTGTACCCACCTGGAGTGAAGGGATTGTTGGTCACCGAGGGTGTCAGAGGTGAGGGAGGAATTCTGCTGAACTCCAAAGGAGAAAGGTTCATGCAACAATATTCTCCGAAGAAAATGGAACTGGATGCGAGGGATATCGTAGCCAGGGCAAACTACGCGGAGATCATGGCTGGAAGAGGTACGCCGCATGGCGGAGTTTACCTGGATATAACCCACAAGGGATCCGACTTCATAAAGAAAAAATTGCCTAGCATGTACAAACAATTCCTGGACTTTGCCGGTGTCGACATAACGAAAGAAAAGATGGAGGTTGCACCCACCGTCCACTATCAGATGGGTGGAATAAAGGTCGACCCCGAGACGACGGCTACCAATGTGCCCGGACTCTTCGCTTCGGGTGAAGTTGCCAGCGGACTCCACGGTGCAAACAGACTTGGCGGGAATTCACTAGCAGACATTCTCGTGTTTGGTAAGAGAAGCGGAGATGGTGCTTCGTCCTTTTCCAAAACGGTATCTCTGGGAAATTTTGCAGAATCTGATGTCATAAGAGAAATTGAAAGGGTGAAATCGTTGACGAATAGTAATGGAACCAACCCTTACGATATAGGCGCCAGTCTGGAAGAAAATATGAGCGACAACGTTGGAATAATCAGAAACGAAGAGGCGCTCAAGAAAGCGCTGAAAGTGATACTGGATCTAAAGGAGGATTCCAAAACGGCCGCAGTCCAAGGAGGACTGAAGTACAACAAGGGACTGCTTCAGGCGTTGGAACTGCCCTCAATGCTAACCGCTTCAGAAGCGATAGTCAGAGGAGCATTGCAAAGGAAGGAGAGCAGAGGTGCTCACGCAAGAAGCGATTTCCCGAAAAAAAATCCAGATATGAGAAAGAACATAATTTACAAGAAGGGAGAGGATGGAATGAAACTGGAATGGAGAGAAGTCCCGAAAATACCAGATGAGTTAAAGAAAATTGTACCGCAAGAGGTGTACTGATGGATACTGTAAAGGTGAGCGTTTTCAGAAGAGACCCTGCCGTTGAAAAGGAGGGGAAGTATGTCGATTATGATGTTCCAAGAGAAGATGGAATGGTCGTCCTCGATGCAATGAAGTACATCGAGAGACACCTAGACCCGAGCATGTCTCTCAGGTGGAATTGCAGTGCTGGGAAATGCGGCTCTTGCTCTGCGGAGATTAACCACAAGCCATCTCTGATGTGCAAGACCAGGGTGGACTCATTGAAGGGGGACAAGATCAAGGTCGCACCGATGGCGGCATTCCCGCTCATAAAGGATGTGGTGACCGATGTGTCTGAAAACTGGGCACTCCTGAAGAAGATCCCGAAATTCACCCCAAAGGAAGGCCTGGAAAAACCATGGAGAATATCACAGGTAGATATAGAGAGGTCGAAGGAATTCAAGAAGTGCATAGAATGTTTCCTGTGTCAGGATGTCTGTCACGTCATAAGAGACCACAGCACAGACTACTTCGGACCCAGACACGTCGTGAAGGCTGCCTCGCTTGACATGCATCCACTGGACACCTTGAACCGATCCGAGTTCATGAACAAGGATGCGGGGCTTGGGTATTGCAACATCACGAAGTGTTGCAGCGAAGTGTGCCCTGAGGAGATACACATTACTGATAATGCAATAATTCCGGAGAAGGAGAGGGCTGTCAACATTTCATACGACCCCATTGCGATGTTCTTGAGGTCAAGAAAACAAAGGAGGGCGAAGGCATGAGAGCGGCGAGCGATACTTCCCTCAGGCACCTGATACCGCCGGAATTCCTTGAACCGAACTGGAGGTTCTGGTCATTCGTCATGATATCCATCCTGGGTACGGTGCTGATACTGCTTTACAAAGTTCCAGTATTCGATGGACTGACCGATCCATTTTATACGCCTACGGTCCTGATACTTCCACTGGTGGTTCTCTTCAGACTGACTTGCTATGCCTACAGAAAGGATTACCACAGACACCTCTTCAATCATCCGAACAGCTGCGCAACCGACGTCAGACTCGATTCAAAGAAGAGAGGATACAGTGGTGAGACAGGATTCTTCCGAGTGGAAAATGTACATAGGTACTTCATGTACACGGCATGGGCAATCCTTCCATTCTTCTTCTATGACGTTTACGTTTCAATTGTTTACTCCGGTGCTATCACAGTGACTCTGGGAACAATCATACTCGCGGTCAACGCAGTTGCCGTCACAACCTATACATTCTCCTGTCACTCGGTGAGACACCTCATAGGCGGCTACAAGGACTGCGTCAACTGCCCTGCAAACCAGAACAAAAAGAATTCACTTTACAGGCTGCAGTCAAGGCTCAACGGCCATCACGAGGCAATTGCCTGGACGAGTCTGATAATGTTCGTGTTCGTCGACCTGTTCATAAGAGGAATGATCGGCGGAGTGATCCCTAACATCGTGCTCATCCATGCGGGGTTGTGATCGATGCTGAAGATACTTCCCACCAGATACAGATACCCGCTCTTCTTCCTAGGTATTTTCATCATGGAAATTGCCGGAGTGTTGTTCAAAGTTACCGACATAACCAAGACGGGAATAGTGGGAATGGTGGCAGCAGGATTCGTGATATTTGCATTCTCTATTCTTGCAACTTGATTCGGTGAAAAGGAGGTAAGAATAGATTTTTTTCTCTATATTCTTGTCTTAGGTTCTCCTAATTTAGTTTATTATACTAAATAGGGAATTTAATTTTTATAGCGTCATGCACTTTCTTACTGGAGATCTATTTGGTCGAAGTCTTTGATTACGATTTAATCATAGTTGGTTCCGGACTAGCAGGGCTCAGGGCAACCATCGAGGCTGCAAGAGTCAGTAAGGGAAAATTACGGATTGCCATTATTGCAAAGAATCAGTTGATGAGGCCGCATTCGATATCGGCCGAAGGTGGATCTGCCGCAGTTCTTTACACGGATGAGGGAGATTCCTTTGACCTTCACGCTTACGATACGGTGAAAGGATCGGACTACTTGTGTGACCAGGACATTGTCGAATTTTTTGTAAGACAATCTCCGATCGACATACTGGAGCTCGAACACTGGGGAATTCCTTGGGCAAGGAGAGACGACGGAAGGATCGCACAGAGACCTTTCGGAGGTCACTCCTATCCCCGTGCTACATTCGCTGCAGACAGGACTGGATTCTACGAGGTTCACACACTCTACGATACCATGCTGAAATACGGGAACGTTGACAAGTTCCACGAGCAATTCGTTTATGATTTCATAATCGAGAACAACAAGTTCAAGGGAGTGATGGCATTCGATATCCCGACAGGACAGATTAGGATATTCAAGGCAAGAGCAGGAATAATTGCTACCGGTGGTCTTGGAAGGTTGTACGGTTACACGACCTATTCGCACCTAGTTACCGGCGATGGACTAGCGATTGCCCTGAGACAGGGAATGAACCTCAAGGACATCGAATTCGTTCAGTTCCATCCGACTGGATTGGTACCCTCAGGGATACTGATCACCGAGGGAGTGAGGGGTGATGGTGGCATTCTGAGGAACGCAAAGGGAGAGAGGTTCATGGAGAAATATGCTCCGACAAAAAAAGACCTTGCCCCGAGGGACATCGTTTCCAGAAGCATGATGACGGAGATTCTAGACGGGAAAGGATTCAAGGGACCAAACGGACTCGATTATCTTCTCTTGGATTTCTCCGAGATTGGAGCTGAAAAGATTAAGGAAAAATTATCCCAGGTGAGAGAGATCGGAAACCATTACGTCGGGTTAGATCCCGTTGATTCTCCTTTGCCCGTGAGGCCATCTGCACATTACACCATGGGTGGGATAGATGTCACTCGCACCGGCTTCACTGGAGTAACGGGACTATGGGCTGCCGGAGAGACGGCGTGTCTCTCGGTTCACGGTTCAAACAGACTCGGAGCGAACTCAACCAGCGAATGCGTTGTGTTCGGAAAGGTAACCGGAGAAGATTCTGCAAAGTGGTTGTTATCAGACAGCAGTTCCAACAATCTTCCAGAGGGAGAGAAACTGAATGCAGAGAACTTCATTTCAAGCGCATACAAAGATACGGGAGATAACGACCCCTACGATATCAAGAGAGACCTCTGGACGACCATGGACAAGGACGCTTATGTTTTCAGGAACGAGAAGGACCTCACGGATGGGTTGAGAATAATAAGGGGGCTCATCGAGAGAAGCAAGAAGATTTCGATCTCAGAAAAGGGGAATGTGTACAACCAGAACCTGATCGCTTCACTGGAAATGAAGAACCTGGTCGAACTCGCTGAAGTTGTTGTGAACAGCGCTCTCGAGAGGAAAGAGAGCAGGGGTTCCCACTTCAGGACGGATTATCCAAAGAGGGATGACGACAACTATCTCAAGCACACGATTGCGAAGAGAGTTGGTGGCAAGTTGAGTATAACTTACCGTCCAGTAACGCTCACCAAATGGAAACCAGAGCCGAGGGTATATTGAGGTGAAATGATGACAATAGAAAACAAGAAAGGCTGGATTTCGTGGTTCAACCCATTCAGGTACGGGACGGACAGATGGATGTATTCTCTTCACAGGCTGACGGGAATAATTCTGGGGTTCTATCTGATAGCTCACGTGTGGGAGACATCCCACATCCTGGATGGCCCGATTACCTGGAACTCACTCATGGTCTTCCTTGACTATCCATTCGGACCGCATTTCGGTCCGTTCATCCTGTCGGGCGTTCTGCTGGTCGCAGTATATCACGCCCTTAATGGCATAAGGCTCACGATAGTTGAAAACGGACTGATGCTTCCGAAACCATACAGACCAGAATTTCCGTACAGACCGAAATCACTCAAGGGATTGAACAACGTCCTCAAGATACTGCTTGGGGTCCTCATGATAATCATTAGCGCAATAGGTATCTATTTCATCTTCACGGGGGTGATCCTGTGAGAGAGTCACGGATAATGTTCTTACAGTACATGACGGGCCTTCTCATACTCGTTTTTGGATCGATGCATTTTCTTGCGATCAGTGCGCTAGCTCCCACCTCGGACAAGATACTCTACCTCTACAACAGTTCGAGTGGTGCACACACCCTCATCGGAGGAACGCTCAATTACTATAGCGTCAAGGCCGTCTACACTTCATTGGCTTGGGGATCGGTCTTCGAACTACTCCTGACATTCCTTGTGTTCCACGTCTTCAACGGATTCAGAGTCATACTGTCCGAACAATTTCCGGGAGGTACGAGTGAGAAGATCATAACTTATTCAATGCTCATCGTCGCTCTGATCATTTTCATCTACGGGTCCAACACAATAGTAGTGATGCTCAACGGAGGAGGAATCTGATATGCAAGAGATAGCGCTGAAAGGATTTGGGGAAGTCTTGAAGACTGTCACGTTCCGGGTGAGAAGATATGATCCGGAAAAGAGAGAACTCGCGAAGTACATGGAGTATAAGGTACCTGTGCAGATGGGTATGACCGTCCTCGATGGAATACTGTACATCAAGGAGCACCTCGACCATTCAGTCTCTGCGAGATATTCCTGCAGGATGGGGATATGCGGGTCGTGCGGAATGATCATAAACGGAAAGGAGCAATTGGCGTGCCAGACACAGATTCTTGAACTAAACAAGGACCTGATAAAGGTTGACCCGATGGGCAATTATCCCATAGTGAAGGACCTCGTTCCAGACCTCTCTAAACTCTTCAGGAATCATGGATCTGTCAAGCCGTACATTATCAGGGAAGAGGAGGAACCGAAGAGCGAATTCATTCAGACTCCGGAACAGCGCGAAGAGTATGCGATGTTCACGGACTGCATACTCTGCGGAATGTGTCTGTCAGCATGCCCCACGAATGCAACCGACGAACTCTATCTCGGACCCCAGTCACTGGCTCAGGGATACAGATACATAACAGACAACAGAGACATGGGATTCAACGAGAGACTGAACGTTCTCGACTCGAAACACGGGGTGTGGAGATGCCACTTCTCGGGAGCGTGTTCGGAGGTGTGTCCCAAGGGAGTAGACCCGGCACTCGGAGTCCAATTGCTTCGACAATTATTGACCTCGAACTCGTTTGTCAAGTACAAGCAAAAAGAAGCGACAAAAGGTCCGGAGAGAAAGTCTGTTTCAGGGGTTTCTTAACACTTAACCGTAACGAAACTTTGACAACATATAAATTTGATAAATCACTTATGTATGGATGAGCATGACCCCTGAACTGGCTGCCCTTGCTCTGGCAGTCATTATTGTACCTATAATTATCGCGATACTACTCGGAACGGCGCATCATTTCTCGCCAAAATCGTACGGCAGATACACACACGACACCTACGAATGCGGAGAGGTATCCGTAGGTGACTTCCAGTCGCCCCTTCCAATACAGTACTACTTCTTCATAATGGCATTCGTCGTTTTTGACGTGGACTTCGTTCTCCTCCTCCCTTGGGCCGGATCGGTAAGGGCACTTGGAGCTGGAATATTCCTAGACGTCGTCCTGTTTATCGCGGTGTTGCTTGGTGGACTATTTTACGCTTCAAAGAAAGGATATATGAGGTGGTCAAGTGTCTGATAATATTCTCGTTACAACGCTCGACGAGGCACTCAGGTGGGGTACGGGAAAATCACTCTGGCCGTTCACGTTTGGACTCGCGTGCTGCGCTCTGGAAATGATGAGCGCTATGGGTTCCGATTACGACTGGGCAAGATTTGGGTCGGATGTGTTCAGGGATTCTCCCAGACACTCGGATCTCATGATAGTTTCTGGCACCGTTACAAAGAAGATGGCACCGAGGGTAAGGAGACTTTATGATCAAATGGCATTCCCGAAATTTGTTATTTCCATGGGAGCCTGTGCATCCGCTGGTGGGCCGTACGTCAGAGGTTATTCCGTGGTGGATGGAGTGGACCAGGTTGTACCTGTGGATGTCTACATATATGGGTGCCCCCCAAGGCCAGAATCACTGATAAAGGCTCTGAAGCTCCTACAAGACAGGATCGCGGATGGTAAGGTGAAACATTGATACCTGTCGAGAGTGAGGCTTCCTCCAAAGACGGAGTGAAGATCATCTACGTTGCAAAGGAGAACATCCTTCAGTTTCTCAAGGAAAAGAAGGATGAGGGTTTCGACTATCTGCTGATGATCACTGGAATAGATTACAAGGATCACCTGGAGGTGGTCTATCATCTGCTATCTTCAAAGAGCGGGGAAAGGCTCGTTGTCAAAGCGAAGACGGATGGTGAAATAGATTCAGTGACGTCTCTGTGGAAAGGCGCGAACTGGCATGAAAGAGAGACGTGGGATCTTTTAGGAATAAAGTTCAACGGTCATCCGAATCTCAAGAGAATCTTGCTGGCAGAGGGTTGGGTTGGACATCCACTCCGCAAGGACTATCCTATGGAAAAGAAGCAGTACGTCAACCTCAAGGAAGACGGATATGATAGTGTCTCATTCGAGAAAAAGGAGGGGTACTGAGATGCAAGACAAGATTGTGGAAGTCAACTTTGGTCCACAGCATCCGTCTACGCATGGAGTGTTGAGGGTCAAGGTGAAACTGGATGGAGAGGTCATAGTTGACGCGCAACCCATCATTGGATACCTTCACAGAAATGCAGAAAAACTATCAGAAATGGGTTATTACCCAAAGGCACAGATCTACGTCGATAGACTCGATTATGCGGCCGCCCTCAATATGGAGCTCGGCTTTGTTCTGTCCGCGGAAAAGCTGATGGACGTTCAGGTTCCAGACCGTGCCCTTTGGATCAGAATGATGATGGTCGAACTGAACAGGATTGCATCGCACTTTATCTGGCTCGGCACACACGGACTCGATATGGGAATGCTCTCTCCATTCTTCTACTGTTTCAGGGAGAGGGAAAAGGTATTCAGAATTCTAGATGAAATAACAGGGAGCAGACTGCTCTACAATTATTTCGCAATCGGTGGAGTCTATTCCGACGTCACTCCAAAATCATTGGAGATGATAAAGACGTGGCTGTCCGATTTCGATAAGAATCTGACTGAAATAGAGAACATATTCAAGAAGAGCTACGTCTACGTTGCCAGAACAAAGGGAACGGGGAAGCTCGGCCTTGATGACACAATTTCATATGGCGTAACCGGCCCGATGCTCAGGGCTGCTGGCAAGAAGTGGGACCTGAGAAAGAACAAACCATACCTCCACTACGACCAGATCAATTTCGACGTCCCGTCACAACAGGCCGGGGATGTGTATGCGAGGATGCTAGTCCGGATAGAGGAGATGCACCAGAGCGCAAGGATAGTCGCACAGGTCCTCGACAAGTTGCCTGCGGGCGATTTCTACAACAAGAAATATTCGAAGCCTATGCTCGTCAGGATAAAGGCAACAGGTGAGTCTTACATTCCAACGGAATCCCCGAAGGGGGAGTTTGGCATCTACCTGGTTGGAGACGGTTCTGCTATTCCATACAGATTTAGGATCAGGAGCCCGAGTTTTGCCAACCTATCGGCAGCTCCGGCAATGCTTATCGGATACAAGATCGCTGACATGACCGCTACACTGAGTTCCATGGACCCTGTGTTCGGGGAGGTGGATAGATGAATCTATTCTTCTTCCTTATGAGTATCCTCTATGGAATACTGAAATTCCTTCACATAGATTTCGTGCCATTCGCATCACATGGTTATCCCATCGGCCTCTGGATAGCGTACCTGATCGTCGCCGTTGTCGAAGTGATACTGGTGTTCGCCCTGGCAATGCTGGTGGTGGTCATCCTCGTCTACGTCTTCAGAAAGTATATGGCTGACGTCCAGAACAGAATCGGACCTAACAGGCTCGGACCCTGGGGATCTCTTCAGCTCATCGCGGACGTTTTCAAACTCATCCAGAAACAGGACATTATTCCGACCGCAGCCGACAAAACCGCTTACAGGGTGGCACCATACCTCGTCTTCACTCCCGTGGTCATCGGATTCATGATCATACCATTCGGGAATGTCTCACTGTTGAACCTGATGGTCATCAATTTCAACTACACAATCCTCTTCCTTGTTGCGACCATGATAATTTCGCCAATTGGCGAGATCATCGGAGGACTTGCCTCTCACAACAAGTATGGAATGCTGGGAGCCCTAAGGGCTGCAGCACAGGATATGAGCTACGAGGTCCCGATGCTAATTTCCCTCATATCGGTCATAATACTTGCAGGGAGCTTCAATGCACAAGACATCGTTATAGCTCAAAGACACATACCCTTTGTAGTACCTGAATTCCTTGGGTTCATAATCTTCTTCCTAGCCGTTCTCGGCAAACAGGTATTTCCACCGTTCGATCTTCCAGAGAGCGCAAGCGAACTGGTGAGCGGATATACCACTGAATACAGCGGAATGAGGTACGGAATATTCTACATGGGTGGCTTTGCCGGTACCGCACTTGCGTCTCTAGTCATAGCTACCATATATTTCGGAGGCTGGGAAGGACCGATATTCCCTGGAACGATCTGGCTGATAATCAAGGCTGGAGTTTTCATGCTCATCTTCCTCCTGATCCAGGTATCGGTGTTCAGGGTCAGGGTGGACCAGTTCCTGAACATGGGATGGAAGTACCTTCTTCCACTGAGCATCGTCAACCTCTTCATAAGCGTTGGATTTGCACTCTTTGCGGGAGGTGTTTTCTAAATGTCTGATGCCGACGGGACTCCCGGCCCCCTACAGGGGATAGGAGGAATAATCAAGGGAATCTGGACCATATTCCTTGAGGGTTTCAAGCCCAAAGTGACAAGACAGGTACCAGAGGAGAAGCTCGAGTACCCCGCGAGAACGACTGGTAGGGTTTACCTGAACACTGAGACGTGCATTGGGTGTACTCTCTGCGAACAGATCTGCCCCAACGGAACGATAAGAATGGTCGATTTCCACTTCGTTAAGAAGCCAGAAACGGACAAGAAATATCCGAACAGGAGAGAGATCTACCCGAGCGTTGATGTTTCAACCTGCATCCACTGCAATCTCTGCGAGGAGATATGCCCGACTGGTGCGATCACGCTTGAGGCGGATGTCGAGGAAATTCATTTCGTGAGAGAGAACACGAGGTATACGCCCGAACAACTGGGAAAGAAAGAGGTCGAGTTGTGGGGGGAGGAGAGACAATGATCATCTTCTACATACTCTCTCTTGTTGCAATCGTCTCGGCTCTTCTAGCTGCATCCAGCAAGAACCTACTTCACTCTTCGCTTTGGCTGACCTTCCTCGTCTTCGACGTTGCAGCGATATTCTTCTATCTCGAGAATTTCTTCATGTCAGCCATCCAGATACTCGTTTATGCAGGTGCAATAATCACGCTGCTCCTGACTTCAGTTATGCTTTCAAGGAGGTATCAAGATGCGGAATAAGTTTGCACTGGTGCTCTCCGTACTCCTCTTCCTGCTTATGCTGACGTTCATACAGTTCGGAGCATTCCCGAACGGCGTAATCCCTGTGAACACTGGGACAAGTTCGAGTCCTGGGATAACCCAGTCGCTGTTCACTACATACCTACTCCCGTTTGAGATAATCACTTTCCTTCTCGTTGCAGCCATGCTAGGGGCAATGTACCTGGGTGAGAGGGGTGAACAAAATGGATCTATCTAGTATCATCTTTGCTCCGATGAACATAGGAGCGGTCGAATTCCTTTCCATAGCAATTCTTGCGATCGGGATCTATTCATTTTTGAGCGCGAGAACCGTCGTAAAGGCACTGATATCAATCGAAATAATGATAAACGCTGGCCTCGTGAATCTGATAGGGGCATCCAGTTACTATGGCAATCCAGCAGGGGCAGACATGACCCTATTCGTGCTCGTCATTGCCGCTGCAGAGACCGTAGTCGCGATGGCACTGTTCGTCGCAGTTTTCAGGAAGAAGCAGTCAGCCGGACTTGATGTCCTGAAACTGTTGAGGTGGTAAAATGGACCTATCTATAATTCTGACATTCCTGATCTTTGGACTTCCGCTCGCTGGATTCCCGTTCGTGATAGGGGTAGGCTTCGTCAAGAAGAACTACTCTATGTACCTTGGGACATCTCTGATATTCATCTCGTTCCTCATCTCGCTGTATGTGATGTTCACCTACACGGTGAAGGGGATTCTCTTACAGTACAGTTTCAACTGGCTTCCCTCCCTACCTGCGATCATCCCCCTGGGAGTCTACGCAGACAACCTATCGATGATAATGGCCCTGATGGTCTCATTCGTGGGATTCCTGATCATACTCTTCTCCGTAGGATACATGAAGGAAGACCCGAACAGGCACGTCTTCTTTGGAGAAATGGTCCTATTCACATCGTCGATGCTCGGCCTCATCCTTGCATCTTCACTCCTTATGCTGTTCATATTCTGGGAGCTAGTCGGACTCTGTTCCTACCTGCTCATCGGGTTCTGGTACTACAAACCGAATGCGGCATCCGCTGCCAAGAAGGCATTCATTGTCACGAGAGTCGGTGACGTGTTCTTCATTGCGGGAATAGGTGCAGCCATCCTTTATTCCTCTGGCGGAGCACTTTCAGTTGCGGGACTCGGTTCGATCCACCTAATGTGGCAGAAGACGATAGTCTCGTTGCTCCTCTTTGGAGGGGCGATCGGAAAGAGCGCCCAGTTCCCACTGCACGTATGGATACCAGACGCAATGGAAGGACCTACGACCGTCTCGGCACTCATCCATGCTGCCACGATGGTCACTGCAGGCGTTTACCTCATAGCGAGAACTTACACCATCTTCACCCCAGTCTCACTGAGCGTTGTACTCTACATCGGGGTTGTGACAATAATACTCTCGGGATTGATTGGACTGGTGGTTAATGATATCAAGAGAATACTCGCGTACTCGACAATTGGACAGATAGGATACATGGTAGCAGCCCTTGGACTGGGACTGGGAGCGACAAGCATAGGTCTCTCGATCTATCAGTTGGAAGCACACGCCTTCTTCAAGGCACTCCTTTTCCTAGCCGCGGGATCAATTCTTCACGCAGTCATGAACGTAAGGGACATCAACAAGATGGGCGGACTGTGGAAGAAGATGCCTATCACGGTCACTTCGATGTTCGTTGGGGCCCTTGCGCTCTCTGGTTTCCCTGGCCTTGCCGGGTTCTTCAGCAAGGATAGCATCATCACGGCGAGCTACGGTGTTTCGATATTTGTATGGGCTTTGCTTGCTATAGGCGGTTTCCTGACGACCCTCTACGCGTTCAGGATGTTCTTCAAGGTTGCCCTCGGGAAGCCGAGAAGCAACGCAGCCGAACACGCACACGAATCGAGCTGGATCATGCTGATACCGATTGTTATACTTGCTGCATTCAGCGTCATATTTGGAATATTCCAGCAGGGTTTCTACACGTTCCTCAATCCGGCATCCGTTGTCGTACCCCTTGGGATCGCTCCCCTCAAACTTATGGACTTCATTCCGGTGATACTCATGCTTCTGGGAATGGGGCTAGCTTACTACGTATGGGGAAGAAATTCGACAATACCGAAAACGGTTGCGAACGGAGCACAGGATTTCTACCTTCTCGTAAAGAACAAGTTCTACCTGGACGTATTTTTCACGAACGTGATCGCAGAAAGGGGAATACTTGGACTCTCCGCAGTCTCAGATGGATTCGAGAGGAGAGCTATCGGTGGTCTGGTGAATCTTTCGGGTGACGTGTTCGAGAACTCCGGAAAAATTTTGAGGAAGATACAGACCGGTCTGGCCAGGCAATATGTACTCATAATACTCATAGGACTGATCCTTTCGCTATTGCTGCTCAGAATACTGATGGGGGTGTGAAAATGATGTTCCAACTCAGCTACCTTTTACTTGCGCTTGTGCTGATAATGGTCGCATCCATGGTTGCTAGAGAAAAGACTGCGAGATATCTCACAGTTTTGTTCGCAGCACTCGTCTTCGTTTTCGTCATCTCCAACGACATGACCATGACTACCTTTGCATACGGAACACTATCGATCCTCACTCTGACTTTCCAGTTGAACTTCGTGAGTTCTGTCCTGCTGTTACTCATATCATTCGTAGGAGTATTCGTTCCATTGAGATATGCCAGTTCTCCTGGATTCTTCGTACTCCTTCAGTTCCTGCTATTCTCCCTTGTGGGTCTCTTCACCACCCGCGATTTCATAGTCTTCTACATCTTCTGGGAAATGGTGCTGATACCCTCATTCTTCGTTATTGGAATTTGGGGTGGACCGAGCAAGAACTATGCCGCAATGAAGTTCTTCATCTACACCCACATCGGATCCGTTTTCATGCTGCTGGCAATATTCACGATGTACTTCACCGAGGGTGCGTCCAGCTTCGCAATGTCAACGCTGACCGCAGGGATGAATGTGGTTCCTGTCTCCTATCAGGCATTCATAATTTTCGGGTTCCTCTTCGCGTTCCTGATAAAACTCCCATCTGCGCCTCTGCATTCCTGGTTGCCTGATGCGTACGTGGAAGCGCCGTCTGAAGGAACGGTGTTCATTTCGTCACTTCTGTCCAAGATGGGTGCCTTTGGACTTTTGGTCATATTTTCACCCATCTTCATGGCATCTTCATTTGCGGGAAATTCTGCCGTGCCGATTGCACTCATGGCACTCGGAATATTCTCACTGATCTACTCTGCATTAGTTGCACTTTACCAGAAGGATCTCAAGAGGATGATGAGTTACACGAGCATCGGTCACATGTCCTTCATAACCATCGCCGTAGGAGGGTTCCTCTATCTCAATGGAACAAACCCGCTGGATTCACAGCTCCTCTATTACGGTGCCGTGTTCCAGTTGATATCACACGGCATAATCATATCAATGATCTTCGCTCTCGTGGATACTCTTGAAAAGACTGCGGGCACGAGGAGCATACCCTCGTTGGGTGGACTGGCGAGACAGCTTCCTGCACTCTCTTTCCTGATTATCGCTGCGTTCCTTGCATCTGTTGCAATCCCTGGGTTCTCTGGTTTTGTCGGCGAGATTTTGATTCTGCTGGGAAGTTTTGCTGTACTCAAGTACTATCTCATATTCGTTCTGATAGGAGTGGTGCTGACAGCATCTTACCACATCTTTGCCCTACAGAAGACCGTGTTCGGACCCTACAATGAATTCCTCGGGAACATTAAGGCGAAGAGGGAGGAGTTGCTGGTGGAGATACTTCCATTGGCACTGATATTCCTTCTAGGAATCTACCCGGCACTCATATTCCACACCTTCAACATCCACGTGATACAATTCCTGGGAGGGATACACTGATGATAGTACTAGGTGATTACAACTACCTCTGGAACGTGTTCCTGCTGTTTGTAGGGGCATTCGTCGTCCTGTTTGCCAGCATCGTCACTGAGAAGAGAACTGTCATGGTAACTCTGGGAGCACTGTTTGCGGCTGCTTCTTTGATCCTGACTGTGCTTCAATACACCGCAAGTATCCAGATCCACGGTACACCAATATTTCTTTCTGGATACACGAAGCTATTCTTCATAGCTATCCTGATCCCTGGTATCCTTTCAATAATTGGAATGGGTAAGTCACCATCCACCAAGAAACCTGGCCTGATGATTTTCATATTCCTAATATCGCTGGGTTTCATGCTTCTGGCAATCTCGTCGTTCGATCTGCTGTTCATATTCGTAGCGTTCGAGGGTGTTTCCATACCAACCTACGTGCTCGCAGCCTATGGCAAATCTGACAGTGAACTCGAGGCCGCAATTAAGTACTTCATAATTGGAGCGTTTTCGACCGGGATAATCATCTTCGGGATCTCGCTTTACTACTTATCGACAGGAAGTCTGTCCCTAGGAGCGACCCCGGGCTTCCAGAGCGTCTACTTCCTGGCCATGGGACTCCTGATATTTGGATTTGGATTCAAACTTGCAGTATTCCCGTTGCACGGCTGGGCAATCGATACATATACGGGAACTTCAAACCCCGTATCGTCCTACCTCAGCACAAGTTCCAAGATCATGACCCTGATAGTCCTCATCAACATCTTCTTCACATCTCCGCTGTTCTATGGCTACCTGAAGATCATATTTGCAATCATTGCGATCCTGACTATGACGTTTGGGAACGTGGTTGCGATTTCACAGAACAACGTAAAGAGGATGCTTGCATATTCATCCATCGCGCAGGCAGGCTATCTTTCAGTCATATTCCTTGTCGCAGGAACTAGCGCAATCAGCCTCGCAATAGTCAGTCTTTTCATGTACGTCCTTGCTTATGGATTCATGAAGGGAGGCTCCTTCCTTGCGATGGACAGCCTTGGTGATTACGACATCGAGAACTTCTCTGGCATGTGGAAGAGAAACCCTGCTTTTGCGGTCTCCCTGTCCATTCTTCTGCTCTCACTAGCAGGATTCCCGGGAACGCTCGGATTCATAGGGAAATACTTCCTTTTCCTATCCGTGCTTTCTACTGGAACGGCGCTGGCGTATCTAGTGGTGATCATATCCGTAATCAATTCGGTGGTATCGTTCTACTATTACGGCAGGGTGATGATGTACATGTTCTGGAGAGACGGTTCAAAGGAAAGGGTTCCCAACAACTACATCCTCTATGCTTCGGCACTATTCACGGTCCTCTTTGGTGTACTGTACTTCCTGGTGTTCTCGTACGCCCAGAGCCTGATACCTCACATCACTTCGTTCATAGCGGGAGGGATCTAGATGCTGGAACAGGCATACTTCCAGATGTACGAAACGGAAATGATAGGAGGAGAAGTCGGACGTGCCTTCCATTTCCTGGAGAGGGCATCAAAAGGGAAGGGGTTCTACTCAAAGATCTCATTGGTACTCCTGGAAGCACTCAAGAATAAGTCGGAACCGGAGGAGATCGAAAAGAAGATCATGAGCATAGAAGGTGAAGAAGGAGAGAAGAAAGCCATCTACCTGAGGTTCCTCTACTCGGTGAACCGGTACGATGTCGCGTTCCCGAAGTACGATTCAAAGAGGTGCAACGATAAATGACCGAAGACTACGAGCTCCTCAGGGAACTTAAAAGGGAGGGGGAGGAAATAATATTCTCGGAGAAAAAGAAGAGAATGGCCCTCCTAAGCGAGGAATGGGATACTTCTAAATCCAAAACCATGGAAGCTATTTCTCGGAAATATGGAATTGACACCAGACAGAAATTTCAGGAGTTCAAGGAAAAGTTCAACATCACAGACTACTGAAAGATTCGAGAGTCCTGATATTCTCGTAGAAGGAAGCCTTCCTGAACGAGCGCATGTTGTCCTCTATCCACGAATCGAGATCCGCCTCGTTTCTGAGCCTGATTCTCTTGATTTCCCACAAGCAATTGTGACAATAGAGACCTGACACGACAACGGTGCCGCAGATTAAGCAGTGTGAAGAAACCATTAGAAGGAAAAAGACTGAGCGTTAATAAATTTTGTCTATTGAATTCGAAAATACCTTAGAAAAGTCAAGTGCGTCAGTAACGTAAATTCATTTATTTTGGTTGGATTGAAATCGCAATTCTAATCTCCCCATCTCTTTATCAATCTGTTTTCTAGTCCCACAATGTCCATTACTCGCGATGTCACGAAGTTGTATAGGTCATCGAGATTAGAGGGTTTGTGGTAAAACCCAGGACTTGCTGGAAGTATGTAAGCTCCAGCTTCGGAAAGCGTCAGCAGATTCCTTAGGTGTATCGTGCTTAGTGGCATCTCTCTGAAGACTATCACCAATTTTCTTCTCTCCTTGAGTGCGATGGAGGCTGCTCTCGTGATAAGGTTGTCGGATATTCCTGCTGCAATCTTGCTGACTGTGTTCATCGATGCAGGAGCGATAATCAAGGCATCGAACTTGTGAGAACCAGATGCTACGGGAGACCCGAAATCCCCTTCTTCATAGAATTCGTCCGCAATGCCCTTCAATGATTTCTCGCTGACATTCCCTTTCAACTCATACTTTGCTACTTCTAGCGCCCCGTTAGAAAGGATGAGCACCTTCTTGGACGGGAGTTTCTTTAGAATATCTACGCCGTAAGCTATCCCTGAAGCTCCGGTTATGGCCAAGACATACTCCATGGTCACCGATAGATAGAGCCTATAGATATTTTCTTAAGTCCTCTTCGTCAAAATATGCAGCTATGATTTTCTTTATGTAGTTTATCTTCTCGAATTCGGATAGCTCCTGTATTGCGTCCCTCACGTTGTTGGAGATAATCTGTATCGACTTCTCAATTGCTTCTTTCTTTCCGAGTCCACTGTATTCGAAAACAGAAACAATGTTTGGTCTGTTAAATTTCTTATCGTCGTTACCTGGTCTCTTCCCGAGCTCGAAGGAACCCACTGCATTGATTACGTCATCTCTGACTTGGAATGCCACTCCGAGAAGTTCTCCTGCCTTGGAGAGCCTACCAATAATACCTTCTCCCAACTTCTCGGTAACTGCAGCTATGCTTATGGAGGTAGAGATTAGAGACGCGGTCTTCTTCGTGGCTATGTCCATATAGGTTTCGAGATTCATTTCAAAGTTTCTTCTCTGAGTGCAGAAATCCATAGATTCCCCATCGCACATGAGGAATGCTGCCTCTGCAATCTTCTTGACCACATTTTCGCCATAAGCTGACGATAGCGCGACCGCCCTTGCGATCAACGCATCACCCGCCAGGATCGCGTTTTCGATCCCATATTTATTGTGAACTGTCTCTATTCCCCGCCTCATCTCATCCTTGTCAATTATGTCGTCGTGTATTAGGGAAGATATATGGAGATATTCTATTGCTATTGCCAGGTCAACGAATTTCATTGAATTAAGTCCGACTGATTCTGCACCCACGAACACAAGTGTAGGTCGAAGAAGCTTCCCATTTACATTCAGGAGATGGAAAGTCGACTTTTCTAGATTTTGACTGGAGAATTTCCAGTGGAACTTCCCATTCAGGTCGTTCTTAACCTCCTGAAGCGCGACCATGGAATTTTCGCTGATGTGAAGCATATTCATAGGTATTCCATTATCACAACAAAATAGTTAAATATTGTCAGATTAGGTGCTTGAAGAATTGATGGCATTAGAGGTCAAGAAACTCGAGGGATGGTTTGAAAAACAGAAGTTGATGAAGATCCTAAAGAATGACTATGACAACTTCTACATGCTTTTTGACCTCGACAACTTTAATTTTCTTCTTGGGAATAGCTCTTTTCTATACGCCAAGGACGGAGGAGAGATAACTGGTATACTCCTGAATTATTATCACTCTACAGGAATAAAAGATATTTGGTTGTATGGAGATAACGAGTCCACGGAGAGCCTCCTTACGTACGTGGACAAGAGCACATCGGTGATACACGTCAGGAACAATGAGAATGTCCACATATTCAACGATGCCCCAAATGTATACAGAGAGTACTGCATGGTCAACGAGAGACCTTCCGGCAAACACGACGAGAATGTGAGACTTCTGACGCAGGACAAATACACCCAATATGCAAAAATGATATCCCAGTGGGACAACACAAGATTCAAGACCATGGAACTCGATGAATTCAGGAATCTATTGAACTACAGCACCATATTCGGTTATTTTGCTGACGGCAATCTTGTAAGCGCAGCTACACTCGGCGCGATCTGGAAAGACTGGTTCGTGATTTCATCAGTTTTCACCGATCCCGCAAGCAGAAATAGGGGATACGTACAAAAGTTGATATCCTCCATGCTGGACCATTATAGCAAACTAGACAAAGCCATATTGTTCGTAAACAAGGAAAACGCACCTGCGGTCAAGGCTTACTCCAATCTCGGTTTCAAGATATATTCTGAAGACCTCTGGGTCGACTATGGTACAGGACTGGTCCCCTGACCCTTTAACCTAAATTCTGTTATTACTCCATCCTCGTGTCTGAAGAAGTATTCGACCCTCTTATCTCCACTCGTAGCAACACAATCCCTCCCCTTTGAGTAGTTGCCTTCTATCGATACTGAATCTATCTTTTTCCATCCCGTCTCTTTCTTGACTCTATTCACCATGTTCTCAAATGCGTCAGCACAAATGGAACAACAGAAAAAAGTGTTCTTCCCCTCTATTTCTCTCCAGTAATCTCCCCATGTGCCATCACACAGAGCACAACCCTCATAATTTGTCTTCATACATCTTACCTCTTTCGTGCCTAGCTTCTAGGTAGCCATAGAAGAAATCCATGGATCGCAAGAAGTACGATTGAACTTCCCTTTCCATTTTTAGCTGCCCAGCGTATTTTTCGATCAATTTCAATGCATCACCTGAATGATACTGGTCTGCCTCGTAACCAGCCTTTAGAAATTGAACCACTTCCTTGGTGATCCCATCGTTCAGTATCTCTGGTTTGAAATACGCATACTTTGCTCCGTAATCCTTCACATTTTTGTCCGCGATAAGTTCCAGGGAGTGAATGGATACCATAGCATCGAGCCAGTGTTCCGAACTACAGACATGGTTCCAGTATTTTAATGCCCTGACCGTCTTTTCCAGTGGAACAGAGCTAATCACTTCGCCCTTTTTCAAACCCACCGACTCTCCCATTTGCAAGAGCAGATCGACGTGAGCTGGTTGACCGTCCTTACCAAAGTATTCTTCTGAAATGTTGTCGAACTCATACTTCTGTATTTCTGAAAAATCCGTCCTTCCAAGGATGTATGCACACGATTTCACCCACTGTTTGAGGAAGTGGTAATGTTCAGTAACGTATCCCATGATGGTATACACTGAAGGCTGCTGCATGTCAAGCACGAAGACGTTTGGATCATCATTGAAAAACCTTGCAACGAACCGTTTCTTAATCCACATCGAAAGGCCCTCTTTAGAGAAGTCATAGAATTCCGTGAACTTATCATTGAGAGCGTACTGCTGCATTTTGGTCTTGGAAATATTCCTGTTCAGCCACATTATATGGGTGGGATCACTTGACAGCGCCATTGAGTAGAAGTGAGATGATATTGTAGAGATTTCATCATCGAGGAATTTCTCTCCACATGCGGGACACAAGTTCATTAAAATTTCAACTGAACTGGAATTATAAAGTTGTTGTGTTGTTGCGGTTAAATTCGAGAAGAAAAGAAATATACTCCTGACATATTGACGGCCAGCGGAGGTTGCCGAGCCAGGTCAAAGGTGACAGATTTAGGGTCTGTTCCCGCAGGGGTTCGCCGGTTCGAATCCGGCCCTCCGCACTTCCTTTCGTGAAGACTATAATGAACCAATTTATTGAGCCGAATTTATCCACTCTGTTTCCTAGAATTCTTCAAAGTCCGCCTTCTTTACAGATTTTGAAAGATCAGTTTAGCACTCTTGTATTAGAATCCAGATTCCTCGCTAAGTCGGTTAACTCAATAAGATTGTAGTTCCTGTAATGTTGCTGCGCTTCGATGCTCTTTCAGGTTCCCGCTATGTGGTGCTCCAATCAATTGAAATTTTCAAAACTGTTTTGCTTCGGTATATTCCTCCATTGCAACAGTAGAACTCTCTCAACCTGTTAATAGTCTCATTATTTGATCAAAGTGTGAAGTCCTTACAAAACTCTGGTGCTTAACTTCTGCAGTTATGAGTACGGTTTCATCTCTTGTTCTCGGTACCTTTCTGCGATGACAATCATATCTTCTTGATATTGCTAGTCTTCGGGAAACTACGCTGGGTCTGATCAATCTCCTCTGAACATCGGCCTTCAGAGGAACTGAGACAATTCTTTGACATCTGATACTATTGGGATTTTCTCAGGATCGATTGGCACCGCATTCTGATCTTTGAGACCGCTTCCGGTACAAACAAAAACCACGAGAGCATTCTTGTCAATGACGTCCCTGAGGTGAGGTAATGCTGCCAGGGGTGCGGCACTAGCAGGCTCTACAAATATGCCTTCCTTTGAAGCAAGATCCCTTTGCGATTTCAGTATTTCCTGATCTGATACCGTCAGAAACTGACCCTTTGAATCGATTACAGCCTTCAATGCTTTTTTCCAGGAGACTGGATTTCCGATCCTAATAGCTGATGCCACAGTCTCGGGATTCTTCCACCTGACCACGGTCTCTTCCCTTCTGAGGAAAGCATCGGCTAATGGGGCTGCACCTGATGCCTGTACCCCTATCATCCTTGGTGTCTTGTTTGAAATTCCCCACTTCTTGAGTTCTGAAAATCCCTTCCAATAAGCACTAATGTTACCTGCATTACCCACTGGTAGGATGACGTAGTCTGGAACTCTACGGCCTAGCTGTTCAAATATTTCAAAAGCTCCTGTTTTTTGGCCCTCAATTCTGAATGGGTTTACAGAATTGACCACGTAGAGATCTTTCCTGGTGCTTGCTTGAGACATCATGATTTCGAGCGCAGCATCAAAGTCACCGGCTACACGAATGACGCTTGCACCGTGGATCACGGCTTGGACCAATTTTCCTCCAGCTATCTTTCCAGAAGGAATGAGCACAATTACTTTCATGCCGCCACGCGACCCATAAGCAGCGGCTGACGCAGAAGTGTTGCCTGTAGAGGCGCATATTAGAGTCCTGGCTCCAATTGACTTGGCCCTGGTAACAGCGACAGTCATCCCTCTGTCCTTAAACGAACCAGTTGGATTTTGGCCTTCGTTTTTCACGAATAGTTTTAATCCTGTGTCTGTAGCAATCTTGTCAAGGCGGATCAGGGGAGTGTTCCCTTCATTTATTGTTACGGGTGTAATTCCATCCTCTATTGGTAGCACCCTTGAATATCTCCAAACTCCATTTCCTTCAAAGTCTTCGAGCTTAGGATTTCCTACATCAAGTGTCAGTTCCAGAACTCCACCGCAATCGCACTTGGAAGTTATTGGTTCTTCACTGAACTCCCTCCCACAGTCAAAACAGTGCAGTGACCAGTCGCTATTGTTCTTCAACAATTCTAGCTCCTCCTCCAACGGTTGTTATGAAACCCTTCGCTGAGATTCCGTGGTCAGCGAAACATTTTGCCATTGCGCTTTGAACTCTTCCTGGATCGATTTTGAGTCCATCTACAACTGCAGCTATACTTGGTCCTGCACCACTGATAAAAACTCCGGCTGCACCTACTTGCAAAGCAGAGTCGCGAACCTGATCAAACCAGGGTATCATAACCTTCCTTGCTGGTTCTACAACTGAGTCTTCGAGCCCACTTCCAATCATGGCAATGTCACCCTTTGCAAAACCGGCCACTACCCTAGTTGCGGACGATATGTTCTTGGTCATTTTGTCTAAGTTAACCTGTTTCGGCAGCAACGATCTGGCATATTCTGTCTTTCTATTTGGCAGTTTTATTTCTGGAGTAACTACCACGATAGTCATCCCTAAGGGTGGGGGAAATCCCACTGTGTTAAGGGGTCTTTGGTGCACTATCCTGAATCCTCCCTGAAGTGAGCCTGCAATATTGTCGTAGTGCCTCGCTCCAGATGCCGCGTACTCTCCTTCCACTGCGACAGACAATAGCATCTCATCAGAAAGGCCCAGGTCGAAGATCCTGTTCATGGCCACTGCCGTGGCGACTGATGAGGCAGCACTGCTTCCCAGTCCAACTCCTATGGGTATCCTGTTATTGATCGTCACTATGATCTTGTACTTTAGGTTGAACTGATTTGTGACTGCCTTGGCAACAGCACCTGCAGCTGTGGCATCTATCCCAGGTATGACGTACCCGTTCTTGTAGTTCAGATTTACTTCGCTTTCCTGGGATTCAAGAGCTAGGAGTTCTATGCTATCTCTTGGATCATTTAGGCCAATGACAAATACATCAAATCCAGATCCCAAATTTGCTGACGAAGCAGAGGCTTCAACTACAATACGTTTCATCATTCATCCCCTCCAGGGGTGTCAAAATATGGCGGGACCGTGAAGGATATTCTCAAGCAAACAGAGCTGAATCTGACAGTTTTAGAATTTTCAATATCTTCTCTCATTTAGGGTTCTTTTCCTTTAACATTTATGTAATGAATATATCAGCTGACTTCCATATCATGCTAAATCTGGGTCTTGGTGAAACCTCATACCATGCATTTTCCTGGTATGAGATAAAGGCAGCTGACCTCTATCAACTTAGATTTATTCATCTCTCCGCACATCTTGGTACGAATTCCAGAACATGACCCTATATGTGCCTGTACTAGACCTAGTTGTAGTTCCCGTTTGAGTTGTTGCTCCAGTAGACGTAGAAATGGAGCTATTTGTTTCCGGATAAGCCGTCTCAGTGGATGTATACTTGGATCCTGTTACAACCTCTGTAGTAGTGGTTTCTGTCAGGGGTGTCATCAGAGTCCAGTCTACATCAGATTCATTCTCAACGAACGATGGAAAGTGCTGTACGCTTTCTGGTCTAGACATAGGACTTCAATCTGTGATAATAGATTTCATATTTAAATCTGCTGAAATTTATTTTCATTTAAGTTGATCCCTGTTTTCCCCGACTCTGTAGCTCGTTACTATACCTTATGAATCACTGGTTCACCAAAGTCTTATGAATGTTGTACCTCAGCCTCTTGTTGAATAAAATCTAAGAAGAGTTATTCTGTGAATAAACTCCCCTTATCGAAGGAATGGCTCCATGCTTTTTGTTATTGACCTCGTGTCATCCTGATCGCTTAAAACTGTGATAGCGACTCTTCTATTGGAGGGCAATATCAAATATTGTCCATTTGTTCCATCAGCAAAGTAAGTTCCATCGTCCCCTATCCATAAGTAGTATCCATAGGAATTTTTTCTAAGGACTGTTGTCCTGTCTTTTGTAATCTGCAAGCGAACTTGTGGGGACCTCATCTCATCGATCCAGTGTTTAGGTACTATCCGCTCATAGCCGTATTTTCCATCTTCAAGAAAGAGGCGTGCAATCTTTTGTAGGTCTTCGTGATACAATTTCAGTCCCGTTGAGCCTGCACAGTATTTCCCATAATTTTTCCATTCAAACTTCTCAATTTCCATTGGCCTGAACAAAATGTCACTGATCAAGGCGGAGAGATTGATGCCCAACTCTTCCTGGATAATTGCAGAAATCAAGAAAGGTCCGGCATTCGAATAGACAAAAAGTTTTCCTGGTTCACTAATCAAGTCAGAATTCAAAATGTAATCCAGCAATTCGCCTGGAGGAATATTCGCGATGTCTTTGCTGAACATCAAACCCTTTGCTTGCCCGATAGTGTGAGTCAACAGATGTTTCAGTTTTAAATTCTCCAATCTCGGTAAATTTGCTCTGTTGGTAAGATTCACCAGTCTCTTCAGGTAGGGCCAGACCAGAGTCTCTAGAGTTAACTTCTCGTTACCGATGATTAATCCTTTCTCCATTGCTATTCCTAGGGCCAATCCAACCACCGGTTTGCTGAGCGATCGTAGTTCTCGTAGAGAGCCCTTCCCTCTGAAATAATGCTCAAATGTTTCCCCTTTGGAGGTGGTAGCCATAATACTGTACACATTGACTCCCAGCCCGTTTGAATCCTTCATTACGCTGAATCTGCTTACTACTTCATCGAAAACTTCTCCAAAATTGTCCTTGCTTGATATCACGTTTTGACCCTTCGTTCCCGCAATTTGTACGTCCTTTACGCTTATCCTTGTACCACTAATCAACGTTTCTGTCCTGTATTGTTGGATCTGTTGACTAACCAGAACACTGAAATTTAGGCGATTGACTCTTGGCATCTTAAGAAACAATCCGGTTGAAATATTTTAAATAGCAACTTTCCCTAACACATCCAATGTCTACAGATGCAAATCTTATTTCGTTAATTCAGTCTTCGAGAAAGTCCTCAGAGGATGGTTCCATCGTGGTTTATAACCTCACAAATGGCTTAGATTTCTCCAATCCCAAAAAGATAGCTGAAACGCTTGCGAAGGTGTTCTTTGAAACCGACGGAATTAAATGGTTCAAAGTTGAAGGAGATCACATAGCTTTCAATCCCACATTTAAGGTGAAAATACTCATGGCAGAGGAACATTCAAAACTACTGAGCCAAATGGTCAATGATTTTCTGAAAGATTTGAAGAGCGATGAAGTCAACAAAGAGTTTGCCCACCAAATTCACGATATCTCAACCAATGAGGAAAAACAAAGAACTGTAATGGGATTTGCCGCTATTGGTGCTCTCCTAAACAAGCCATTTTATCTAAAAGATGATAAGACTGAAGTTGAGGATCAGCTGTTTACTCAGATGCTGGGCTACCTAGAGATCAGAACCCCTGATGATAAGGATCTGATTGACTGGGAAAATTTACCAATTTAAGGGTGCAAAAGAAAACGAATATTCATTGAGGGATGATCACACTATTCAAGTTAATCGCGTTTGAATAGTCGAAGTCCTTGATTATATTGTAAATCTGTCTAGTATCCGTTCTCTCTATCTCTTTAATTTCGTATAGCTTGTCCAACACAGAGAGATATTCTGTCCTGTTCCTGTAAACTGCAAAAACCACGAAATCTATGTCTCCACTGACGTTGTAAATCGAAAGAATTCCCGGTAGTTTCTTGAGTTTCTCGCCCAAGGATTCTACGTAATTCAAACCATACTTCCCTCTTACAAAAATTACGACCGGATAATCCAGATTGCATTTCTCGCAGTCAAGCGATGCCGTTATGCCACTAATCAGTCCTCGTTCTTCGAGGGATTTTTTCCTCTTGCTCACTGCCGAAGGAGAGAATATTCCAATCTTTTTCCCCAATTCAGAGTTGGTCTGAGATGCATCCGTAGTCATCTGTTTAAGCAACCTGAAATCAAAAATATCAGTTCGTGTTCCTTTTTTGGCATTCATAAGAACACTAAGGTGCCTTGATATATAAATTTGAGGAAATTTCTTTCTCTATTTCGTCAAGAGATGTGTTTTTATTTCCCAAATGTGTTGCCGCTAAATCTTCCAAACACGTTTAAATAAGATGTAAAATATTTACAAACTTATGGCCGTAGAAGATCCACGTGTTGGTCTTAAAAAAAATACGGGCGGTCTTTGGCTCGGTGTTTTTCAGAGTTTGGCATTTGTTGCTCCCGCAGCCACTGCCGCCTCGTTCTATGTGGTCGAGGCAGGAATACTCGGAGCATCGCTTCCGATAACCTATGTCATAG
>JAKBNO010000011.1 GCA_021831005.1 Thermoplasmata archaeon | reverse complement strand
ACTGTATGAGCGTCCTTCGCGGTTAGAGGAAAAGCGCATCGTACAGTACTTGCCAAGTTACCCTAATAATTTTGCAAAATTACTCTTGGGAATGATCTCAGACAGCAACGTGAGAACAAGGGAACGGGTTGTAAGACAATATGATCACACTGTCAGAGGAAGCACGGTGATCGGTCCTTTTACAGGAATCGTAGGAAGCGAAGGACCAACAGATGCTTCTGTGATCAGGCCCAATTGGAACAAGGTGAATGGAGTGGCAATATCGCACGGTTCAAATCCATTCTATTCTAAGATTGATCCGTATTCTGGCGGTAAGGCTGCAGTTGATGAGACTGTCAGGAATTTAATTTCGGTTGGTGCAGAACCTCTTGGATTTTCAGACTGCCTAAATTCTGGGAATCCGGAGAAGCACAAAGTTATGGGAGAGTTCATTGAGATGGTCAAGGGAATGCACGATTCAGCCTACAGTCTTGACATCCCATTCGTATCAGGCAATGTCTCCTTCTACAATGAAGCAGGCAGGAGAAGAATTCCCACTTTCCCTACGATTCTGGGAGTGGGTAAGGTGGAGGACATAAGAGGTGCGATCACTCCAGACTTCAAGGGCCTCGGCAACGACATTTATCTTGTGGGGCTACCTACCACGGATCTGGCAGGGTCCCTCTATTTCAGGAGATTGAAGAAGGACGGGGGGCGAGTCCCATACTCCGACCCCAGAACTCTCAAGAGGAGAGGATGGAATCTCCTGAATGCAATGAGGTCTGGAACTGTCAACTCAGCCCACGATGTTTCGGATGGAGGGATTGCTACAGCAATATCCGAAATGACCATCGGGTCGGAGATAGGTGCAGCGTTGGACGTATCCGCTCTCGGTCTTCGGACGGACTTCGCACTTTTCTCAGAACCCCAATCCAGCTGGATTATTGAAGTCAGATCAGGAAGAGAGAAGGAATTCGTGGAATACATGGGAGAAGATGCCATATTTTTGGGGCAGACACAACAGTCCGCACTTGCAATAACAAGGGGAGAGGATAAGGTACTGGCGGTCGACATCGACCAAATACGGAAGAAATGGAAGAGGGGATACGAGTGAATAGGGAAGTCAAGGTCGCAATCATTGTGATGGAAGGAACGAACAATGAAGAGGAGGCTTACCAGTCATTCAAACATTCTGAAGCTTCCCCGGAAATAGTTCACCTGAAGAAGCTCGAAAACGGGAAAAAGAAATTGAGCGGTTACGACGTCGTCTGCTTTCCAGGCGGCTTTTCTGCGGGAGATTACGTAAGGGCAGGTGCAGTAATGGCAGCAAGGATCAAGTCGAGCCTGATGAGAGACATGGAAGAGTTCGTGGAGAGTGGAAGGCCGGTGATAGGATCTTGCAATGGATTTCAGACTCTGGTTGAGTTGGGGCTAGTCCCAAACGTGGATGGAGATGACCGGCTGGAGGCCGCTTTGGCCCCTAATATGTCCAACAGGTTCGAGGCAAGAACCGTGTACTTGAAGATAAACAAAGGTAACTCCCTATTCCTTAAAGAATTCAAAGACGGCGAAGTGATCAAGCTTCCCATTGCTCACTCGGAAGGAAGGTTCATCCCAAGGGACAAGGAAGTGCTCGGGAAGATAATCAAGAATGGAATGAATGTGGTATCTTATGTCGATGGAAGTGGAAAGGAGGCAGGATACCCGTGGAACCCAAATGGTTCTGAACACAACATCGCAGGAATCGCCAACAAGAAAGGAAATGTACTTGGCCTGATGCCACACCCTGAAAGGGTGTTCTATAAATATACTGAGTCTGACTGGACCAGGGAAAATAATGGGACTGGGATGGGGAATAGATTTTTCACAAGTGCGGTGCAATTCGTGAGAGAAAAATTTTAATTACTTTAGTCATACCGTTCCCAGTGAACCGAAGACTCTTTGCAGCAACAATCATAATTCTCCTCGCGACAGTGGTGATAGCCAACGGTCAGGCCCACGCACAGTCTACAGTCACATTCCCAACAATAAGCTACCAGACCTACCAGGGATACAACATCACGGTAACTAATGGGGAGTGGAACACCACTGTTTATTCGGTCATTTATAGCAAGAATTTCTCCACATACAACTGGAAAGACAGCCCCCAGAAGGACTATATCCTGTTTTCCTACGGCCTTACTGGACTGAACCCATACGGCGCAGAATTCATCCAGGCAATGGAATCGATAGGCAATTTGACCACTAAGAACGTCACTCTTGCCTTCCAAGAGATCGCCCCTCTGGACGCAACGGGTACTGGATACACCAACCAGGTGAAGCTCAATGCGGGAGCACTGCCGGGATTCTCCAACTCAACACCATCAAGTTTCAACAATCCAAGCGTAAGGTCACTCTATGGGTATGTGTTTGCTGGTGCAGTGATCGTTTCAATAGCAGCTCTTTACTTCATCTTAAACAGGAAGAAAGATGAATGAGAACTCTGCAAAGTTCGTCCAAGAGCTGTTCAAGAAATATTACGAAGCGGTAAAATCGTATGATATAAGACGGGTGGAAAAGAGAGAGCTAGCCTTTTCCGCTTTCGGTAAACAAGGAATGGTCAGGCACACTTCATTTCCAAACATGCCTGCTCTTGTGGACTACGTTGTAAACAATACTCCACTTCATTTCTACTACTCCAGCGCATATTATGACAGCCCGGAAGCTACGATGGACAACAAGAAATGGAGAGGGGCCGATATGGTATTCGACATCGATGGAGACCACATTGAAGGCGCCGACAAGATGAGTTACCCGGTGATGCTATCATCGGTGAAAGAAGAGCTCAAGAAACTACTAAATCTGTTGATAGATGATCTCAGCGTTGGCAAGGAAAATCTAGAAGTCGTATTCTCTGGCAGCAGAGGCTATCACGTTCACGTCTACTCTATTTTTGATAACCTGGAATCGCAGGAAAGGAGGGAGATCGTAGACTACATCTCTGGTCGCTGCATCACCTCTGACTATAGGACCACCTCCAGAACCAAGTGGGATGACAAGATCGATCTTGTCAGCGCTTCACTCAATGAGATCCTCGCTTCTGGAGACAGGAAGTGGAAGGAGAAAATTGAGGCAGAAACTGGTGAACTCGTAGGAAAACTAACGAAGGTAGATATCCGCAAATCGGGTTTCATCGAAAGAAACGCCAGAAAGATCGCTGCGAAGAAGTTCTCTTCACGCATAGACGAGCCGGTTTCAATAGACATACATAGACTCATCCGTACTCCTGGCAGTCTACACGGGAAATCGGGGCTCATGGTTGTGACAATACCGCTTGAAAAGGTGGATGCATTTGATCCTCTAGCAGACTCGATACCCCTTGTATTTCAGGACAATTCCGAAATAAACGTCACCAAGAAAATTGCCTTGGATTTTGATGGGGCCAGCCGAGAACTACAGGAGGGTTATGTGGTGCTTCCAACCTATGCCGCCCTCTTCGCTATTTTGAAGGGATCTGCGGAAACAGCGAAATGAAATATTTAATTAGTCTGTGAATATATCGAGAGCAATGGGAGCCATTAGACCTACACTAGTTAAGACTGTTGCAAGACAGGTATACGAAGAGTATGAACAGCATCTGACCAAAGACTTTGAACACAACAAAGAGATAGTGAATAAGGTCATACCTGATGCATCCAAGAAACTGAGAAATCTAGTGGCCGGTTACGTGACCACCTACTGGAAAACAAAGAAGATACCAAGAAAGAGAAAGGAAGCAGAGGTTGAAGATTTCTCAATCTGACTTCAATCGATTCCAAGTTTCTTCTTCAACGTAAATATCATCAGGGCGGACTTTTCTTTTCTGATGACGTCATTCATTATGTAACTCTTTTGCTCAAGTAAGGTAACGGCTCTTCTCAATGCTAAACGCCATTTCTTCGCAAGCTCAATGTCATTGCTTCCCAAGTCAAACGGCACTTCAATTGCAACGGAGTCCCCATTGACGTCTAGACCCTGCCAGGGTTGAGGGAAATCCGTTATACTCGCGGCTATATCGTATTTTTCGAGAACCTTCTTTTTCCTATCGAGGAATTTGTGTGCTTCAATCCTGTCGGACTCCACTCCCTCGTTCTCCTTTGATCCCATAATGCCGTAATAGTTGATCTTGTAGTCATAGGCGTAAGCTCCGAGCTTGTGAACGTTGAAGAATGTGTTCCTAGTCTTCATAGGATCGAAAGTCCACCTAACTTCGGAATATCCCATGTCCTTTGCCTGTTCGAACTGGTGCATTTTGATTTCATATCCGACATTCCTGTTTCTGTATTCTTGAAGCACTCCAGCCATGTGTGAGTAGAGATATCTGTAATTCCCACTAACCCCTGGGAAGGCCAGACTGAACCCGACTATCTTGCCTTCCTCGATGGCCACTTCCACTAGTCCACCATTTGAATTCAGTGCCCTGAGCAAAGGTAATGGAGTTGGGGGCTCATCAACCATCCCCCATATGACCGTCTGGATCCTTTCTACCGTTTTAAATTCTTCAATCGTCTGTGCTTTCCTGATTTCCACTCTCAGAAAAGTGCATGCGAGTTAATATCATTAACTGGAATCGTCAGATTTTAACCTGTTCTTAACAGCGATTCCTCTTTGAAAAGCAATCATTTCATCCCTGTTAAGGATCGCCCTGCCATAAGCCAGTAATTCGTCTTCCTTGTCGACAATGAGAACATCGTCGTGTGGCCTGATCAAGGGATCTGCATCCTCTACAAATTTAGCGAATACATTTCTTCCTTCCTTTATGAATTCTGCCACCTCTCGGTTAATTACTACCCTGTGGCGGGGGTATTCGAAGTGTGAATGAATCAACTTTGCCCCTGCGTAGTTAAGGCTAAACAGACCATCCGAAGCCCTCAGTGCAAGTATTGGCTCGTCTTCGCGAAATACGTTCCTAATCTTTCCGGTGTTCTTGCTCCTCTGCACTCTGATGCTGCTTCTGTCTAAGATAGAGAAGAGCCTCTTACTAAACTGGTACTCAAATATGCGGTCCACCTTGTCAATCAGGAATTCTTTCCATTCGTCCTTCTCGAACTTTAAGATATCCTTTGAACTTTCGTAATATTCTCCAGGAAATAGGGACTGAGCAACTGGGTAGGTTTCATCGAGGAACAATGGTACTGTTCCAAAATGGGTTTGAACCTCTATCCCTGGAATTTCCGCATAATAGGAGTAAGGTTTTTTATCGATCTTTACACCTTGGCCCGATTGGGTAATGCGAGAAATGAATCTTCTTACGTCCGGTCTCTTAAGTGTTTCTTCCCCCACATAGAATACTGGGGTCTTTCTAGAACGTGGTTCATACTTCTCGGTGTATTCGTAGAAATCGAGGATCTTCCTATAAGCTTCAAGCAAGAGGGGATGGGAATGCGCGCGGTACTCTGCGTAGTTCCAGATGTTTTCAGAGCGTATCTGTTGTTTTATGTTTTCCAGTTCTTTTACTGATACGTACAGGTTATGTTTTCCAATTATAGTTGTTTTTTCTTCTCTAGAAAGAGATTCCAGTTCCTTTTCAGAGTACTTGTCAAAATACGGAGAAGCGGGTAACTCCTCAGCAAAATCCTTAAGGTCTACCGTGCCTGTTTCAGTCAGTATCCTATCGTCCCTTGCATACTTGATGTATGCCGAAGAGTCAATGACATCCACTCCCATGAGGAATAGAATGGGAAAGAACATTGGATGGCCAGCTCCAAAAGCATGAATCACATTTGAACTCTTCATGTTTGACTTGGAATTCAATACAGCATCCACTACTTGCGAATACATGTATCTCTCCATAAACGGTACGATCCCACCTATCGGGAAATACTCACTGTCCAGTGATCCCATCATTCTTGCACTTTCCGTCCGCAGATCCTGGTATACCCCTCCCTGAATGGGGAGTGCAATGTACTTGCCAGTTTCCTTGATTGCCTCTTTTCCCCTCCTGAAATTCTCTGAAACATCTTCGCTTACCCTCTCGTGGGAATGGTCCATTTCAGAGAAAATATCTCTTATAGTGATTATATCCGAATTTATGCCTTCTTGGTACTTTACCATCTCCAGATTGCCTGCGTTGAGCTCCCCATACATGTGTTCCTGGAAAGTTCCTGAATCGGTCATTACTAGACCTTGGAAATTCAAGAGGTCGTGAATGTCATTACCAACTTGAAATCCTCCCTTCCTCAGAATGTAGGAGTTGGTTATCACTCCCCGTAATTTAAGCTCCTTAACAAACGAGACCCAAGGTTCTGCTTTGAAGGGATGCAAAACTGGTAAAAGGACTGGGGTTTGAATTCTCTTATTGTTGATTTCCAGTTCTCCAATTCTAGCTAATCCATCCCGGTGAAGAATCTGGAACATCGAACAGATCTAATCAAAAAATTAGTGGTAGGTGTGATTCACCTACTTCTTAAGGATTATCTCTATCGAGGACACGTTGCTTTCTCCATCCTCTCTCTGAACTTTTTCCGTCGCAATCTTCACGTCTTGGTACGTTACTTTGGTCTTCATCATTGATTCCATTCGGTTCCTCACGATTTCAGCGACGTCTACGGCCCTCTTTATTGCCATTCCTCTGGCTTTGATTGAGACTTCGTTCGCCCCATTTGTAAAGAGCATTATTGTGCTAAAAACATAGTTTTCTGTTGGTTTTTTCCCGATGAATATAGTGTTGTTATCAGCCATTGGTATCACCAGAATTGTCTCAACGACAAATCATATTTAATTTTTTCCTCAGGTCGAGCGTCTTGGAGTTTCTAAGCACATATCAGTAACTGAGCATTATTCTATCATCGTACTTCAATGTCACAGATTTCTGTTACGACTTAAGGTAAGAGTCGCATCTGGAGGTACTACTGCTAAGGTGCTACCAATACAATTGACTTTTGGGAAGAGTAGGAAACTTCAAAAAGCATTTACGTGAAAGATCCTCCGAATTAAGTGTAATTAAGTACAAAACTGACTTTTTTCCTGGATTATTCACCATTTATTGGAGCATGCATTAGGTTTAATTAGGGTAAATTATATGTACAAAATTTACCTCGTACCTTATGGTTACGGATAAGAAATACACAACCGTTTCTCTTCCAACTCCGCTGTTCGAGAAGATCCAGGAGAAAATAAAGGGAACAGGGTTCACTTCTGTTAGTGATTATGTAACATTTGTCCTCCGGGAGATACTCACTCATGGCACGGACCAGGAAGCATTCAACGCCGAGGACGAAAAGAAAGTGAAAGACAGACTGCGATCTCTGGGATATCTAGACTGAGTGAACTGAATGAGAGTAGCTGTTATAGGACTCGACTGTGCGGCACCAGAATTAATATTTCATAAATTGAAGGACTACCTTCCCAATCTCTCGATGATGACGGAAGCAGGCATTTCTGGAAAACTCAGAAGCTGCGATCCTCCCATAACCGTCCCCGCGTGGATGGTAATGTCTACTGGAAGGTCTCCAGGAGAACTTGGACTCTATGGATTTCGATCCAGAGTTCCAAACTCGTACAATGATATCAAGATTCCGACTTCTCAAGACATAAAGTTTGACACGGTCTGGGATATTCTCGGAAAGAGAAACAAGCGAAGCATCATCATAGCCGTTCCTCCATCCTATCCCCCCAAACCTGTCCCAGGGCTATTGGTAACGGATTTTCTCACTCCAGATACCAATAAGGAATTCACCTACCCTCCGGGTCTCAAAAACGATATTCTCAGAGACTTCCCGGATTACAAGTTTGATGTCAAGTTTAGAAAACCTGAGAAAAAACAGATCCTGGATGAGATCTACAGGATGACCGATACTAGGTTCCGAATGGCAGAGAAGATGCTAAAGGAGAAGCAGTGGGATTTCTTCTTCATGGTTGAGATTGGCATAGATAGGATTCATCATTCATTCTGGAGATACATAGACGAAGAGAGCCACCTGTATGAGAACGACCCAGAGATGAAGGAAAAATTCATTTCTTACTTCAAAATGGTAGACTCTCACATAGGAAAGATGCTCGAACAGTTCGACGAAGATACCGTAGTCCTTATAGTATCTGACCACGGTGCAAAGGCGATGAAGGGTGCATTTGCATTCAACCAGTGGCTCATTAAGGAAGGGTACCTAAAGCTCAATGGTAACATACCAAAACAAGGTGCTTCCCTTGACGAATTGGATATTGACTGGTCCCACTCAAAGGCCTGGGCATGGGGAGGCTATTATGCCAGAGTATTTCTGAACATAAAGGGAAGGGAGCCAGAGGGCATTATCGATGTGAGAGACGTGAAAAAAGAGTTGGAGATCCTGAAAGAGAAAATTAAGTCTATTAAGGGGCCAAACGGTGAAGAGTGGAAAACCAGGGTTTTTGAACCCGAGGAAGCGTATCCGGTAGTAAACGGAGATAGGTCTGACCTGTTCGTCTACTTGGACGATTTGAGCTGGCGAACAGCTGGAACGGTCGGATACGACACCGATTATCTTCTTGAAAATGACACAGGACCCGACGATGCGGTCCATGATTACGACGGAATTTATATCATGTACAGAAAGAACAAGAAGATTGGAAAGGTGATAGATTCCACAATATTCAGGATAGCGCCTACAATACTGGAATTTTATAGAGTCAGAAAGATGTATGGAATGCAAGGTAAGCCACTGGAAGGATTTGATTATTTTGAGTGAAAACGGATATGTACTATGGTTCACCGGACCGCCAGGCGCTGGAAAGACTACTTTAGCAGAAAGAC
>JAKBNO010000121.1 GCA_021831005.1 Thermoplasmata archaeon | reverse complement strand
TCTATCACACGATAATGATTCCTCTTGCATTCATCTTGATACTTGTAGCAACAAATGTGTTTTCTTCAGTAAACTGGATCAAGAAGGCAATAAATCTGACAACTTACCCCATTCTGATATTCTCATTCCTTGGACTGGTTCTATTCTATCCTCCATCTGCAGCCACCGTAGATGAAATCATGCAGGCAATAAGAGATATCTTGATGGTGGTTGATGCAATCGGCCTGATACTGCTCTTGCTGGTCTTTCCCTTCAGGGCAAAGACACAGTTCAAATCTATTTACGGTGGATTTGCACTAACTCTATTGGCCACAATTTCTGCAACAATAGCTGCGATCTTTGGAATGCTGCTAGAATACGGGAACCTGTATGGTTTTGCAGCCTTTGGACCAATCAACTCGTACATCAATTCTATTGGAGGACTTTCCACTTTTCTTGGTAATGCATGGACATTGCACAGCCACCAGATGCTGCCTGCTGTTATGGGCGGAATAGTCGGTCTGACAGCCGTTGTGCTAGGTTACAACAAACTGTCCAAAGGTATGAGAAACTTGGTGAACATCGGTATGTTGATCTCAGTATTAGGCGTGATCAGCATGACTGCTATGTACTTCATTGCAGCTGTAGGAACATGGGTCATTCCAGCAATATTCGTATCGGGCGCAGGAGGGGCGAACGGACTTGCACTTGATGACAGTCAGACTGGAATCATCGGTATCGGCGCCATCATAGCACTCTTCGGACTGGTTAAAGCAGTAGATGTTGCGAAGGGAAGAAAATACATACAACTTAGCTCACTCGGAACATGGGTGGCAGCTATGGCTACTATGGTCGGAGTTGGATATGTAATCGAATTCAACGAGGTGTACTATGGATTTGGGGATCCAACCCAAGGGGCTGGAGCACTCTACGATCAGGCATACACTGATGGACACCTAATGTTCGCTTTCTTCTTCCTGGTAGTTGTTGCTGGGATTCTTCTGGCATCCTTTTATTTGAACAAAGGGGATCACAAGTATTTCAAGCTGGCCTCATACTTTGCAGTTGGAGGAATGATCATTGCTTTTGAGGGCCTCCTTGTTTATGTGATGACACTAAACTGGGTAACCGAGGCGATCGGAATAGTGTTGTTGTTCATCTCCCTGGTTCTGGCAACGATTCCAATAGCAGCTGCCGAAGCCCCCCCAAGACCGATGGTGGAGACAAACAAGGATAAATCTTGAACTTTACCTCACGGAAAATCTGAACTCAGGACACTTTCCCTTATTTTACTTTATTTTCTTTTTCATTCTTCAAAGTGCGTTCTACGACTGGTTTTGTTTTAAACTTTAACTATATTCCGTGAAATCTTATAAGATCGTACGAACGAAACACTCTGTTACACCTCTAAGAACTAACCTTGAATTCTAAGTGGGCACCAGTCCAATTCAATACCTTCACAGATTCAATTCCGTGATTCTCTTCAATTTCCGTAGTCGTTCATCCCATTATTCATCGAAGAACTCCAACCAATCCGCAAGTACAAGCAAACTGGTCGCATTTAGATCAAAGATCGTCTCCCTGCCGATCTCTTTATTCGTGACGAGTTTAGCATCAGTAAGAATGCGAAGATGTTTGTTTATTGCGGTTCTGCTGAGCTTGAAATGCCTGGTGATTGACGTTATTGAGAGATTGGTCTCCGCAAGAAGAGCCAGAATAGATCTCCTAGTTGGATCTGCAATCCCAAAGAACACGTCATGAGTACTCTTTGGTTTTCCAAACTTACTTTTCGACATATTTCACTAGTTTTGTTTTGATTCCCTTTTCCCATCCTTTATCCATGATCTTTCTAATCTGAGGATGAGGCTGACCGAATCTTGTGTTCTTGTCGCGAACCAACCTGAGTGGGTAAATACCACTTCAGTTTTGTTCTCTCCAATAGCCCGAAGTTCAAATACCAAGTGCCAGTCCTTGTCCCAATCGAATTCCAGATGAGGTGGTGCGATCACTTTAGTAACCAGGCAGGGAGAATCTCCAAATGCATCATCATGGATCATGAACTTGTACCCTTCAATAGCTTTGAAATTGTTTTGTAACCACCAACCACTAATTCCTTCGGATGTGGCTATTGCTTCCCAAACAGTCAAAACAGGGGCGTTTATAGTCACTATTTTTCTTATCTCCGGTAATGAACCAAAGTCTTTCGTGCTCATTTTTTTACCTTGTTGATATAACACCTTGTGGTGTCATGACATTAGACTTTTTGATTCAAAGATTCTCGAATCATTACGCATTGCACTCAACTTCTTGAAACGGTGTCCACGTTTTGTTACTCTGCCCAGCAGGTCCTTAGAATGCTTCGGTTGATTAGGCATCTGAAAACGTATTTGCGATGTGCCAGAGTTTTGATGGATTAGAATAAAAGATATCTTTGGCACGGAAGAACTCGAGTGTTTGAGGCAACCTCTTAGCAAAGTAAAGTTACTGGCTCGAACTATTTAGTAACTAGATTAGGTCAACTCTTCTAGGTGGAATCAAGTGAACTCTATTGTCATATTTCATTAGTCTCAACATATGACTATTTCTTCGAATTCTTATTTGCTTCTAAATTGGTGACCCTCTCTTTGAGTTTGTAGAGCTGTTCCTTCATCTCTTTGAAATCCTGTGGTATTGGAGCACCCTTCAATTCCAACGCCTCTCTCATGATTCTCTTGACAAACCCCTCGTGTTCCTTTTCTAGGTATGGCAAGATTCTTGATATTAGGTGGAGATCTCCAGTATCTCTTATCCCACTCGCCGCGCTCTGTCTCACTATAAAGAATTCGTCTTCTAATCCTCTGAGTAGAATTTCTGCCACAGCTCTGTCCTTCCAGTAAAACTTTGAAATTGCTGAAATGGCAGCAGAACGTGTTTGCCAGTCGAAATCTTTCCTCAAGTACTTTTTGACAGTACCTATCGTAGTAATGTCTGCAAGATCTCCAAGTGCATTTATTGAAGCTACACGGATTATGCTATCGTAAGACTCCGTTTCCAGTCCTTTCAAAAGGAGGTCTTTGGATTTATCTTTCCCGATTTTTTGAGCGCTTGTCAACAGATTGGCACGCAGACTATAACCATCTTCACTACCGAACATTTCTGTCAACTTGTCGAGGAGCTTGTCATCGTTCAGATTTGCAACAGACTTTGCTACCTCCCTCCTCACTTTGTAATCACCGTCTTCAAGCATCTTCCGAATTGTCGTGGAAGCTCTTTTTCCGCCTATTTTCGAGATAGCCTCTGCAATTTTACCTTTGACGTACCAGAATTTTTCCAATTCGAATGAATCGAAGAGGAAGGAAATCTCAGATAAGCCGAAGTTTCCTAACTCTCTCGCAGCCCTTGCACGTTCTATAACGCTCTCTCCGTTCCTGAGTAAGAATCTCGAAGATTCTCTCGGGCGCTGGAACGTAATTGTTCCCAAGACCTTACTCTCGGGGTCCAAAGAAAAACCTTTGAAATCTTTCCTGTCGAACTCCAGCCGTGTTAACTTGTCCTCGATGTGGATTTCCTGCTCCTCACTTTTGTCCGCAATGTACAATCTTGCAGGTACTCTCAAATTGAAGATTCTTCCTGATTGGGTTATCCGTACCTGTACTTTTCCTCTTGAAACGGACTCCTCTATATTGAATTCTGGATGACCAGGTTCTTCGAGGAATTGATGGTAAAGTGCCTCTAGCGAGAATCCGGAAACATTAGAGACTGCCTTGCGGAAGTCATAGGTTGTCACTCCACTCATTTTGTTATTTTCGAGATACTCCTTCACTCCTTGCCAGAACACCTTGTCTCCAAGGTAATAGTTTAGGTATCTCAGGAACAATGAAGCCTTTTGATAAAGGTGCCGGTCAAACAGTTCTTCAGGCTCTTTGTACTTCCTCTCAACAATTGGTCTGCCATAACTACCAGCGAATTCCCGCAGGTAGACATCCTTGGTATTCTCTACGTCTACGAGAAACTCGTCCTTCCCCTTGAGCTTCTCCCTATAGATCAACGCGATGTAGGTAGCGAACCCTTCGTTCAACCACGCCTGAGACCAATCCCTGCACGTTACATAATCACCAAACCACTGATGTGCCATTTCGTGACAAACCAAGGGTTCAGACTGATAGTCTAGATGGGCTATTTCGTCGTGCAATGTCCTGTCTGTCAGAGTGGTTGCGCTCAGGTTTTCCATCCCGCCCATTACGAATAGGGAAACGCAGGTCTGATCGTATTTGGAGTACGGATACTTGACCCCTGTCTTCTCGCTTATGAATTCCATCATCTCTGGGGAATTCTTGAATGACCTTTCTGCCAGAGTTTCAAATTTAGGGAGGTAGTAAGAAGTTATGGGGATACCTTGCCACTCCTGTTTGAAAGAACTAAATTTGCCCGCTATCACGCTGACAAGATATGCGGGGAATCTGAAGTCTTCCCTGAAGATGAAAGTTGAAAAATCTCCATCAACTCTGTCAACGAGCTTCCCATTGCTGATCACAGAGTAGTCGCTCGGAACGGTAACTCTGATCTCATACTGACTCCTCGTGTTCGGGTAATCAAAGCAGGGGAACCATGCGTGGGCATCTGTGCTCTCTCCGTGAGTCCAGAATTGCATACCGCCCTCATCCTCAACGAAGTATCCACCTCTCTTTGGATATGACTTGTAGGTAACAGTCAAGATGTGTTCGGAGAAAGCCCTGAAGTCACCATAAACCACAATTTTGTCCTTGTACGTATCAAAACTGGATGGAACACCTTTGACCGAGACATTGTAGATTTCCATATCTGTGGCATCTATGTCGAGATGATCCTGTGGAAGGCTGTTCATTTTGATGTCTAGCTCAACCTTACCCTCAACGGCTCTCTCCTCGAAATTGATCTTTATGTCGATAACTGTTCTCTTCAGGTCAAATTGTTTTTCCCTTTCAAGCTTCTCTTCATAACCAGTAAGTGCAAAAGGTTTGAACTCCTGATCAAACATATCTCGGTATGCCCACATCTACTATATCGTTTTGTTAGTTGAAACAAAGAAATGTCCTTCCCAGATTATCACCATCAAGTTCAAGATTTTTTGATCAAATTGACTATGGCATTTATGACTACGTCGGAGTCGTTTGGCAAGGAGACTCTTTCATAGTCTATTCCATCCCTTTTCGCATCGTTCTTCAATTTGTAGTCTAAGTCATAAAGAACCTCAAGATGGTCATATATGAACCCGATGGGGACTACTTCAATTTTCTTGTAACCGTTTTCCTTGGCAAAAGAAATTGAATATTCCTGGTTGGGTGTTAACCACTTTGGTCGAAATGGTCCCTGACTATGGTATATGTTTATGAATTTCCGATCCCCTGCTATCTCCTTGGACAGTATTTGTATCGATTCCGAATATGTGTCATAACCCTCCAGAGGTATGCTGTGTGCAGAGAATGTGACAATTGAACCCTTTTCCGCTCTTATCTTCCTTCGGTAGAATTCTATAATTCCTTTGTCAAATCCTATGTTCTCTATTCTTACAAATTTCCTGTTCTTCAAGCTGGATTCTAGGGGTTCGAAGTATCCATCAAATATGAATCTTGAATATACTGGGAATAGTGGTATTTCGAAGACCTGTTCTTCGCTCACCAAGTCCGGCGCATCCGTGATCGTGGGTATGTAGTGTTTGGACAGCAGGTAAACCTTGTATCCCTCCCCTTCCAACTTTACTTCCAACTTGTCTCTGATGCTATTAACAATCCTTGTCGAGGGCGTTTCCCCCCCTACGACGTCAAGTTTGAACAGATTTTCTCTTATCAGGGACTCAGGAGGTTCCCTTCCATGAAGTATGCCTCTGAGATAATCTTGCATTTCCTCTCTCTTCTCTGGAAATCCATAGTACATCAGAACAACAGCCTTATCTTTCATAGCTGTGCACCGTGTCTGTTATGAGTGCTATTTTTTTCCAGTCAGCCCAGGGAGGAACTCCATGTCCAAGGTTGAAAATGTGCCCTGAGAACTCTCTTCCCTGATCCAATATCCTCCTCGTCTCATTCACGAGATAGTTATCTTCTGTCCCCAGCAAGTAAGGATCCATGTTACCCTGGACAATGCAATCATCGCAAAGTCTTTTGAAATCGCTCAGGTCCATTCTCCAATCGATCGAAAACACGTCAGACTTCAGCCCGAGTAGTTTGCTGTAAAGATGTGATGAACCTTCACTGAAGAAAATCACCGGTTTACCGATCTCCTTCACCTTTTCAACAAAATAATTTTCATTTACCGACAGGTGTTTTTCGTAATAGGCTTCAGACACATTCCCGATCCAGCTGTCAAATATCTGTATCATGTCTGCACCGGACCGAACCTGAAGTCTTGCAAATTCAATTATTTCATCCGTGATTGTTTTCAATAGACTGTTACCCTCCGTTGCAAGTGCTTCCTTCGACCTACGATATCCATTCTTTCCACCATCGTACAGATAAGAGAGTGTAGTGAATGGCCCGCCGACAACACCAATTATTGTCTTGTCTGATCTTTCCTCAGAGATTTTCTTCAAACCGGTCGAAAGAGATGCATAGTAGTCGAAATCCTCGCTTCTACCCTCTTTGACCGAAATCCCGTTTTCGTAAGATAGCTGGTAGTCCAGCTTGGTGAAAGGCAGTAGAATGTCTGTAAAGATAACGATCGCATCGGTATCGAAATATTTCAGCGGAAGAAGTGACACCTTTTCGATGGTATCAGGATCTTTGATAAACTCCAAAAAAGGTCTTCCAATTTTTAAAGATTCATACTCCGGGAGAAATCTGCCGGCCTGCCTCATAAACCAGGCAGCATTTTCCTGCAGTTCCCGTTTAGCAATCCTGAGGACCTTCTTCGTCCGTTCCACTCATCTGAAACCTCTGGGAGTATAAATTGTTTTGAAATCAGACAATACACTAGAACTACATTGGTTTGGTCACAAAGGTGCCTATCGTGACCGACGCTGATATATTCATTCCGTAGATTCCAATTTTCGCTGACTATCACCCAAAATACAGTCGTAGGATAAAAGGAGGCAATGTAATGATCTGGAAAAACAAGAACTGGGAACCTACCTTTTATCCTTGAAAAGTTACGTTTCTCTTATATAGAATTTACAACTTTACCGGTAGTGAATCCTCGCCCTATCGATTACAATTCAAAGCCAATTCTAATATTCTGGGAGACAACAAAGGCTTGCGACCTTGCCTGCAAACATTGCAGGGCATCTGCCCTCTTGGAAGCCCTCCCCGATGAAATGGACATAGAACAATCTCTATCATTTGTCGAGCAGATCAAGCAATTCGGGGCTCCATATCCCGTCCTAATACTAACGGGAGGAGACATCATGAAAAAGAGAGGACTAGAGCAAATTCTTCAGAGGGCCAAGGAACTGGGCATTCCTGCTTCGATGTCTCCGAGCGCGACTCCATTACTGAACGAGGAGTCTTTTTCGATGATGAAGAGTAAAGGAGTGAAATCGCTTTCCCTAAGTCTTGATGGTGCATCTTCAGAAACACACGATTGGCTGAGGGGCTATATCGGGACGTTCGACAAAACGGTCGAACTGGCTCGCAGGATTATTTCAGAAGGTTTCACGCTCCAAATCAATACAACCGTGTTTAAGAAAAACGTCCACGAACTTCCGCAACTATTAAAAATTCTTCTTGAAACAAAGGTGAAAACGTGGGAAGTATTCTCCCTGATCAAGACAGGAAGAGGAATAGACAGAGAGGACCTCGATACTGAAGCATATGAAGATGTTTTCAACTATCTCGAATTTGCTTCCAGATATGGCATTTCAATAAGGACGGTAGAAGCACCATTCTTCAGGCGAATTCTCCTTGAACGTGAGAAAAAAGAATACAAGGGTGGCACCCTGTACAACAAACTCATAGAAGAAACGGTTAATTTACTAGGAACACCGGGTGATAGACCCAAGGGTCACACCAGCCAGACGAGGGACGGCAAAGGAATAATCTTCGTTGCGCACAACGGAGACGTAAATCCTTCGGGGTTTCTACCCATAAACCTTGGCAACGTGAAAGAGAGCTCAATTGTCGACATCTACAGGAACAACGAGACGCTGATCAAATTGAGGGACTCAAAGAACTTTAAGGGTAGATGTGGCGCGTGTGAATATGCAGACATCTGTGGCGGGTCTAGATCCAGGGCTTACTCCTACTTCGAAGACATTTTCCAGGAGGATCCACGTTGCAAGTATGTCCCGGAAAGCATGAAAGCTTTGAATAGCGCAAGGTGATTTACCGCAAGCATGTACGATCTATTGCTCATCACTTTACTGTTCATTCACGTGATAAGTGCGGTTTTTCTTGTTGGTTCATCCATATTCGTATGGGTCATAGTCTGGCCTGCCAGTAGCATAGCAATGCCTGACGAAAAACAGAGGACAAGGTTCATGTCCATCATGGGCAAGAAGTATGCACTCTGGACCAACATAGTGATAATACTTCTGACTCTCACAGGTATAGCTCTGGTGTATCTCGTACGCCCGGATTACATTACGAATTTCTCGGGCGCCATGACTCAACAGTGGGGATACGTGCTCACAGTCAAGATAGTTGCAGTTGCACTCATGTACTCAATACTCTATGGTAACAATCTTTGGCATGGTAAGATGTTTCCAAAACTGGCGGAAGCTGGAAAGTTTGAGGACTTGAAAAGACTGAGAAAAATTTCCCATATGCTATCCTTCATAACGGTTGGTCTGATGGTAGTGATAGTCTTGATTGCCGAGATTTTAGCCGGGGTGTTTTTCTGAGCAAGAGTGAAAAACTGTTTGAGAGGGCATCGAAAGTATTTCCGAAAGGAGTA
>JAKBNO010000117.1 GCA_021831005.1 Thermoplasmata archaeon | reverse complement strand
TTCTCCTCTTCTCCAGTCATTTCCGGAAGAAAGCAGAGATACATCTCCTTATCTGGAAAAGAGCTGAAAGTCACGGGATCCTTCATCACAATATCCCTCGCTCTCTTCCCGATAGGTTTAATCATAGATGTAAATGATGATAATCTATAATTATTTGCTATTGGCTAGGAATATTCTTTCTCCTCAGGGCATCCCTAATTCCCTTTTCTTTCGCATTTTCGAAAATCAATAAGCCCACTCCCTCAAGCTCCCTTTCCAAGAATCCCATTATGGATGAAAAATCAGTGATTGGCCTTATACCTGAGTCGGTCAATACGTTCAGGACCTCCTTCTTGTACGGAGACTTGAAGTACTGACATGACACAAGGCTACCTTCAAGGGAATCGACCAATTCTCCAAATTTCTCTTCATCTTCCTTCACGATTAGTCCCTTGGGAATCTTCCTTTGTTTTATGGATTCATACGTTTTTGGACTTTTCTTTTTAAGTTCTGCAATGAAATCACAATCGTTCCACTGCACGAACTCCTCGAAATCGGGGTTCAGCTCTTCCAGTGCATCGTTTGCAAGAGAAGCTGCTATCAATGCGGTCTTGTGCCTGTAGACCGTCCGGTACATCAGCATTCGTGCAACCATGAGCCCTTCTACGGATGGTAGCCCCCTTTCCTCCACGCAGAATTCTCCTTCGTGAATTGTAAGTACCCTCAGGATTCTTGAAATGTCAACGGCACCCAGCGCGACTCCTGTATAGTGAGAGTCTCTTCCTAGGTAGTCGATCTGGTCAACATCGCCATTACCGGAGATTAGTCGGCTTAGGACTCCTTTCTTTCCCTTCAGTATGTTTACAACTGCTCGTTTGTGCTGTCCCAGGATATCACTCAGCTCATTCTCCGGTGACTTGCCTTCTATGATGTCGATCGTCACGTCCAAATGATCTTTGCCATAGAGCTTTATCATCGAATCTTCAAGGGCGTGTGAAAATGGTGAGTGCCCAACATCGTGCAACAGCCCTGCCAGGGAGACATCCACGACGTCTTCCTTCTTCAGATAAAGCCTACTAGATGCCTCCCTTGCCAAATAGTGAGTTCCAAGCGAGTGCTCGAACCTTGAGTGTGTCGCCCCGGGGAATACGAGATAGGTGAATCCAAGTTGCTTGATTGTATTAAGTCGTTGGAATTCCTTTGTTTCAATTATCTTAGAGGCAGTATCCTCCAGTTCTATAGATCCGTAAATTGAGTCGAGAATCGTTTTCTTATTTGTCAACGATGCACAATTTTCAATGAATATTTAACACTTGAGCATCCTTCATTCTTTACCAACCACACCGCGGGTATCTTGTGCTCGGCAAATATAGGAATCATAATACCGGGCCACCGACACCAAAGGGCGATTGATAGACGCGAGCTCCCCATCAATTCTCCGCTCCGTGCCCCCACCGGCATCCAAGGTCCACGTAACCGTTGCTCCCTTCCGGTCCTGGCGGATTCCCGTGATAACGAATACCGCTCCCCCCTCCGGGTGAGATGTACACAACCTGGATCTGGTGGGACAGAGTTTCGCTGAACATCAAGGGTTCGCATCCTCAAGGTTGCCTTCTATATCGGCTGTCGCCCTCGCGTATAGACGGTTTCGAGTAACAGGAGACGCCTACCCTCCCGGCCAGCCCGGCGTACTGTCAATCAATCTTCTGATTAAAAAGTTTGTCTGGAATGGGAGAAATTTGAATAATTATTCTCTCCATCTGATGAATCTTCTTCCCAGAAAGATGAGAACAAGAGTCTCCACTATGAATATGACAAACATCGGTAGCTGAACGGATGAGTACATCCCAACGGCCTTAGGAAACAATATCCCCTGAAACAACACGGCCGCTGGAGTGACGGGAGAAACTGACAGTACATATATAACTCCTCTTGGAAGGTAATAAAAAGGATAGAAGGTTGGAGGAAGAACGGTCATTATGATGGAAAGAATTGCAGTGATACCCCAGACATTTCTAATGTGTTTCAGGAGACCAGCTATGATGAACGAAAGATTTGAAATTGCAAGAGTCAGTAGGATGAGTATACCTATTATGGGAAGTGCCGAGGAAAGTGTGAAGACCTTGAAGTATGCTCCAAGAATGGCATAAAGAACAATACCCGGAAGAGAGAAAACGAGATAGCTCATGGAGAGTGCAAACATGTAATCCTGAGAAGTTAGACTCGTTGCAACGTAGAGATCCTGGATCCTTATCTGAATTCTGAAGAAAGCAGCGTCTGCTGCCCCGTTGATGCTGTTTGCTGCTACTATGGCTATAGGTCCTCCAGCGATCGCAAAAGCTATCAGGGTTCCGTGCGTGAAAATAGTAACCATAAATAGCAGGGAGAGAGGAAGCGACAGAGACGCCAATAGGTATGAGGGCCCCCTCTTGATAACGTAAAAGCCATAGTACCAGGCAAAGTATAGGACAAATTTAGGATTCAAGCATCACTCCTTTGGACAGAAATATGTCGTCCAGATTGATCCTCTTGATGTCGTAGCCCTTCCTCACAAATTCATCTACCTCGTTGACATCGATGTATTTTATCGAAACGTTTGCGATCTTTATGTCGAACTCCTCCCCCTCCAACTTTTCCGCCCTCATCTTTCCATCAAAGGTGGAGAGTAGACTCTTCACAGTACCGTGTGTGATTATGTCACCCTGGTCAATTACCAGAACTTCGTTCGAGAGTTCTTGAGCTTCTTCCATGTAGTGAGTAGTCAGTATAATCTTCGAAGAAAGTCTCTTGATTGCAGACCACACTTCTATCCTTGACAAGGGGTCAAGTCCCGTAGTTGGTTCGTCGAGAAATATGACTGGCGATTTTGCCGCCAGAGCCATGGCCACAAACACTTTCCTCTTCATTCCTCCTGAGAGCGTATCAGAAGGCGCATTCCTGAATTCGTACATTTCAAGTTCGTCCAGTGCGTACTCTGATTCTCTTTTAGCTTGAGAGGAAGAGAATCCTCTGGCCATCAGGTAGAGTTGCATCTGTTCAAGTGGTGAAAGAATACCTATGAGCTGTGATTCCTGGGGGATGCTGCTGATGACTTCCCTCACTTTCTTTGTATCTTTCAGTATGTCCAGACCTTCAATTTCTGCAGTCCCGGACGTTGGGAACAACTGGGTGGAAAGTATCCTGATGAGAGTGGTCTTCCCTGCACCATTCCGGCCTATAACCGTCGTCACCCTTTCCTTGAGTGTAGCATTCACTCCTTTCAGGGCATAGAGACGCCTATCGTATCTCTTGGAGATCCCTTTGATCTCGATCATCTATGGTCTCAATTTTACTGAAAACTCTTCTTTGAAAATTCCCAGACTAAGAGTAGTTCCCACCGCTCTGATTCCTCTTATCGTCCCAACCTTCTCTACCTCGAAATCCTTCAGCTCTGAGCTATCTCTAACCTTGATCTTGAGGAGTAGATCACTATCACCTGAGGTGTGGTGAACGTCCAAAACTTCATCAAATCTGGAAAGCTCTTTGGCTATCCTGTCGAGTTCCTTGATATCGCTGATTGAAACCGTTACGAAGGCGGTCAGTTTGTAGTCGAGTTTGTCGTGGTCTATCAGTGGGACCACTTTTTTTATTATATCCCGGTCCTTCATCCTCTTGACTCTCTGAAAGACAGTCGTCGGGGGAGACTTGACCCTCCTCGATATCTCGTTGTAACCCACGGTCGCATCGTCTCTTAAGACGTTGAGGATTCTTATGTCTAGAGAATCGTATTCCCCTTTCATGATAGGCGATTTTCCAAAGGTATTTAGCAATTGCGTGCAGTGAGCCAAATCAAACATTTATTAGGCAAGTTCACAATCAGCATTGAGGAAAATGACTGAGTTGTCTGCATCGATCCTTTCCGCAGATCTCCTGAACCTTGAAAGGGATATTGGAACTGCCATCAGGTCAGGAGTGAACTGGGTGCATCTTGACGTAATGGATGGTCACTTTGTTCCAAACCTTACAATGGGAATTCCTTTTGGAGATGCGATCAAGAAAAAATTCGGAGTTAACATTGAGAGTCACATGATGGTAGACAATCCTGACATGTACCTCGACAAGTACTGCTCATTTTCCAAATTGGTAACGATCCATTATGAAGCACCTGTACAAACTTCCAGGGTGTTGAAGGAAATAGAAAGGCGAGGCTCAATGCCGGGACTTTCAATAAATCCAAAAACATCTGTATCGAGCATTGAAGCACTCTTGCCCGCGGTGAAGTATGTACTGGTAATGACCGTTGAACCTGGCTTCTCGGGCCAGAGCATGATTGAGGAAGCTGCTCAAAAGATACCTCTGCTTGCAGAATACAGGAAGACAATGAAACTGGACTTCCTGATAGGTGTTGACGGAGGCATAAAGAAAGATAACATTTCCCGCATTGCTGCCCTAGGACCAGATATCATAGTCAGCGCATCTGCCATCTTCTCGGGGAACATTGAGGAAAATGTTAAATCTCTAGAAAGTTGTATGAGGGAGAATGGAAATGGACAACGAAATCATTGAGAAGGCAAGGGAACTCGAAGACAACGGAAACCTGAACGAATGCGTAAAATACATTGACGAAAACATAAATTCCTTGCAGGATCAATTGTCGAAATCCGACATTCTTAAGATAAAGTCAGAGTGCTTTCTCTACCAGGAGATCCCAAACTCTGAAATGGCCAAACAGTTTGCAGAAGAGGCACTAAAGATATCGCTGGAGAAGAATGATCAGAAGAGAGTGGCAGAGGCAAATCTGCTGCTTTCGCAGATAACAGTTCTTGAAGACGGCAAGAAGGCTGTTGAGTACGGCAGAAAGGCACTCGAGATATACCAGAAACTCAATGACAAAGGAGAGTACATTTACTCCATGATTTCACTTGCGACAATACTTGAAGATTTCAAGGAAGCCTCCAGCCTGTTCGAAAAAGCTCTTCAGGACGCGGAATCCTCAAATAACATCGACATGATGGCGCAGGCCGCGGTCAACTACGCATATCTTCTCGTTGAAGAGAAGGGAGGAGAGGCACCCCTTAAAACGCTTGACAGAGTCATCAAGAAGATCCTGAGCGAGGGAGCGAAACTGAAGAGAAAGGACGAGAGGATCAGAGCGGTAACCAACTATTCTGAGATTTTTGACGCTGCTTCTGACATTGCGATGGAACAGGATCAGTACGACCTTGCAACGAAGTACGCTTCATACCTGAACAAGGATCCGCAGGAATTCGTCAAGTAGTCTCTTCTAATTGAGGAAGCGTGAAACGTCTACCCCATTCAATCTCGCTACAACCATGGATGCCACTTTTGCACTCAAGAAGGGATTCTTCTCCCTCAGCTTGTTGATTTCTGAAATGACGTCCCTCTTGTTCATCTTGGTACTTGCAGTTATTAGCCCAATTATAGTCTCTGTAATGTCCTCTCCTTCGCTTTCATTCATTAGGGCATCGTAATTCGGCTTGTAGTTCAGGCTCAGTTCGATTCCGTTTATTGAACAAGTGATTGAATACAGGCCGTCTGCGAGTTTGAGACACCTCTGATCTATGGCTATTTTCAAAAACTCCTTCACTTGGTCGGGGGTTAGGAACCTTGCCTTTATTGACAATGTAGTCAGTATCTCTGCCTCACTGAACTCGTATTTTCCAGTGGACTTCTTAAGGTAGAGAAGGAGCTTCCGTATTTCTTCTACCATCGAATCCTCCTATAGGGATAATGGTGTTGCATCGATCACAATTTAACTTACTCGTGAATTGCACAGCGTTGTCGTCAAACAGGTATGTGTCAGAGTACACTTTATTTCCTCCGTTCGCAAAAAAGTAGTCTGCGACCTCACTCTTGTCTCTTACGTATAATACCAGTGATTCTGTGTAGAAGAGTGCTCTCCTCAGCTTTTCCCTGTCCATCATTGCCGATACCGTGACCATCGTAGCCCCGCCAGTTATTGCATCCGCTACATCGTCTACCGATGAAATTTCTGCATCCAGATAGAGCTCATATATTCCTGACAGCTCGTCATATTTCTTGAAATTCAGCTCCCTTCCGTTCTTGTAATCTTCGTCAATTAGCCAAAGCGGACCAGACTCGTATTTATCGAGTGCATCCACTTCATCTATCTTCTTTCTACTGAGCGTAATGGAAGGAATTATCATACCTGATCTTTAGATGTGTAAGCCACGGGAAGATAAAAAAGATTGGCCTGTGCGATCGTTATATTGCCATACTCGGTGAACGAATAGACCGTGTCATTCTCCTGTACGGCTATATTTATACCGTTAGACGGGGCAAGTAGCTCCGTGTGGTAGGCAACCATTGCGGTTGAGTTTCCGTTGTCTGTCCATTCCACAAGAGAGTATGGGAATTTGACCAGGAACCCCCTGCCTAGGTCCTTACCACCTACCTCTACCGTGAGATCGATGTTCACAAAATTTCCCGTTCCATTGGAAGTGGGAATGTAAGTCTGCACCCAAGCGTGTTCCCCCAAACTTGTCTGTCCGTTCGTATCCTGGATGAGAAGACCGTACTGCGTCCAAGATGGGATTCCGATGCTCCTGCTCATTGACTCGAATAGATAGGAGAGCTCTTCGCAATCCCCTTCCTTGAGTTGATAGACCTGTTGGGCTGAGAGTGGTACATTGCCCAGATTGTAGGTTATGTTATACCTGTAGTTCTGAACGATGTAATTATAGATCGACCTGAGCTTTTCAACCACGGTGGTGTCGTTCTTTGTCAGGTTCAGGGTGATGTTCCTAAAGAAGGAGGGGTTGATGACCTCTAGACTGCTTCCTGAAGAATTGAAGTACTCGGGATGATCGTATTCATTCTTCAGACTAGATGGTATCTGAGATATCAGTCCTGAAGAATTTGTATCGTTTTTCCAAATTTTTGAGTAAGACTTGATGTTGTATGAGACGTTAACATAGGAGTTCCCTGGGCTTATTTGCAGAGCTACAAAAGTCCTGTTCTGAGAGCTCTTGACTGTTTCATTGACATTGGAAGAGTGGCTGATAGCAATGTTACTTTGTTGAAGGGAATCGTTTATGGTTGGGGTGAAGTAAAAGGTGAAAGTTTCCCCCGAACTGGAAGATGATGTGAATGTGAAGTTTCTGGAAAAATGAGTCGTGATCTCGGAAGGAATTTGGTAAGAAGAAGTTGTGGTTGTGACAACACCGTTGAGGAGATTTGTATCCTCAACTACATAGTAAACGGCTGTAAGAGCCATTATTACAACAATTGCAACAACTATTCCCTTTACCGCCGCTCCCATTTAATTTGACCCTAGCCTCTCATGAAAGAATTTCATATATAACAATATTGCAACTGCAATTTCTGGAATAATTGTGATCAGTGCGTAAGAACCGAATAGATATTCTACGAATATTGAAGATGAAAACATCATCTGAACCAGGAAAGCAAAATTGTAGTAAAGCAGGACCCTACTTTTTGCAATACCAATGGACAGAAGTGAACCCGACATCACATTAGTGAGGAAAGCAAATAGTGTCACCAGTGCCACGAAGATGTAGTTTATCGTTGATGTATAGGTAACAAGGGCAATCGCAAAAGCGACAGGAAAGGAGAACGCTCCCCCAAGAGAAGTGGAGAGCTGGATGAGGTCCTTCCTTGTCCTGTATTTTCCGGTGAGTATTGAAAGCTGCTCGCCTGCCGAAAGCAGGGGAAGAAACAGCATTACGGAGAAAAGCATCAGGTCGATGTACCTCGAGAGCGAGTAAAAGGTGTATAGAAAGAGAAATACATACACGATTCCAAGCAAAAGTCCGAAGAGGAGGAAACGCCCGAACAGCGACTCCTCTACTACCTTGTCGATTCTGTTCCAGTTCAGGTAAAACAGTGGAGTGAAAATCGCCAAAGGTATCAGAATCGCAGGATAGAAATTCATTCTCCGAGGTGATAAAATAAATAGTAATTATAATTTCTGACATAGTGAAAATGGCCATAGCCGTCAGAAAGGACCTCGGTATGGGCAAAGGCAAGATAGCTGCTCAGGTCGCACACGCAGCTGTAGAGTGTTCCATGAAAGTCTCCGAGAAGAGGACCCGGTGGATTTCTGAGGGACAAAAAAAGATAGTTGTATGGGTCAAAGATGAGAAGGAACTTCAGGAGCTGATCAACAAGGCAAGGTCCATAGGAGTCAGCTGCTGCCCGATTAGAGATGCTGGCCTTACACAACTTGAACCTGACACGCTGACGTGCTCGGGTTTTGGACCAGACGAGGAGTCCGTGATCGACTCTCTGACTGGTAAATTCAAGTTGGTGTGATTTTCAAGTTCTGTAGTTAACCTTATATCAACTCTTTGACTGAGTAGATGTGGTAAATCAACCAGACAATGCCGGCTCGAATCAACAAATCTTCGATGCGCCAGAGAAGTCGACGATAAAGGACATGCTGACGATAGCCTGGGTTCTGTCACTCATTGTGGGTATAATCCTCCTGATCACAGGGATCATTACTTTTGGAATAACTGCAATATTCGGGGTTATAGATATGGTAGTATTCTACGAATGCAGGGAGATCATAAGGATGACAGAGCAGAGAAAGTTCTCTGCTGCGAAGGAAAAGACCCTCATCTGGATGATAGTGGGATTGATATTTGGATTCATCATAGTTGGTCTGTTCATGGTCATAGCATACATAAAATTCGACGACCTCATACGAGCATATCAAAACGCCGCCAAGCAGTCGCCGTCGCAGTGATTATTCCATCCAATCCGAACCGACAGAACGGAAACTCACCTTAGGGATGTACAGATTGACCCTCTTGTGAGCACTGCTCTGGACCAATGCGTATATCCTCTTTACCTCCTTTGTGTTGATCCCTTCCAACTTGCACTGTTCTGGTGTTTTCAAGTATTCCAAGCACTCCAATATTTTGTCCAATTTCTGGTAAGAAATCCCCAATTCTTTCTCATCCGTCTGTCCTTCCCACAAGTCAGCTGACGGTGACTTCTTCATCAGCCAATCTGGGAAGTTGTACATTCTAGCTATCTCGTATACCTGGGTCTTGTACAGGTCGCCTATTATCTGAAAATCGGAACCACCGTCA
>JAKBNO010000003.1 GCA_021831005.1 Thermoplasmata archaeon | reverse complement strand
TGTTTCAATATCCTCTCTTCCTGGATATAAGGGTTGAGTACCCTTCTACCAAATGAAGAAAATGAAAAAATGAATTCTCTCCATTAAACGCAGCAACAAAGGCATAAAGAAGATTCTTTACCGGAACAAATCTCCCGATACATCACAGCAATAAGGATTTCACATCATTGCACAGCATAATACAGTCTTTGGTGGTAACAGTTTAAACCCCACGAGAATATTTAAAGAACTATGAATCGTCAAGTTTTTAATAGTCTTATCTCTCGAGGGATCCCCTTCTTAAGTCAGGCAAGGCTTTGAACAGAGAGGAACAGAATGATGAAAGGGAATTATGTCTGCTACCTTCATCTCGTGTCCAGTGATTTTTACACACACCCTGAAAATAATCTGGATGTTTTTGTACCCAATCGAATTCATATAACCCCTGCCCCTAGGAACGTACTTTCTGAGAAATAATGAGTTCTGCAAGTATAATTGCGATAGTGCTTTCGTTGGCAAATGCTAGATAATTATATATAATATATAGTCATATACAATACAATGGAAAACAAGCCAATAATCCACTATCCGAGACTGGACACAATCCTCATGGTCGAGGATGCTCTGAGAAAGGCAGAAGAGTATCCATCAAAGAGACAACTCTGGCTTTCCTTACAAAAGAAAGTTATGTACCAGACATTCAACCTTATCATTTCATATCTAGAGGAATCTGGAAAGATTGTCCAAGATAATGGTAAGATAATCTGGATATGGAATCCAAAGCTAGTAAAGAAGTATAGCAACAGTAAGCTGGTGCTGAAATAGTGAACAGTAAGAAAATTTCGGTAGTATTCGCAGATGAGGATGTACAGAAAGCATACTTCAAGTTGAGGACTGATGATCCGGCTCTCTACAGGTTTTTGGAGAGAGCAACAGATGATCTCAAATCAAACCCATTCTGTGGAACCCAAATACCAAAACGTCAGATACCCAAGGTCTACATGCAGAAATATGGCATCGACAATTTATGGAAGTATAATCTACCCAATGCTTGGAGACTGGTGTACTCCGTTGCTGGAAATGAGATTGAAATAATTGCAATACTGCTGGAATGGTTCCCTCATAAGGAATACGAAAAGCGTTTTAACTACTGAATGAAGAACACTCGACGAGAGTTGACAGGAATCTGTTCGAAAGGATAGGTGTCATAGTGCCTAATATCATGGGAATTTAGGAATCTACAATTGTCATTTGTTGAATTGCGGTAACGCATATACCTATTTCCCTATGCGAGTGCCGGGATTCGGACCCGGGTTAAAAGCTTGGGAAGCTTTTGTGCTACCGCTACACTACACTCGCGGTAGAAAAGAAAATTTTTCGAGATATATCAACTTATCCTGTTTCAACAGAACTTTTCCAGCACTGATATTTTTCAGCGCTCCAAAAGACTGCAAAATACTTTTATTCTCTCATACATGCACTCCTGATATTAATGGTGGTTACGACTACTGATGCGCTATTTGCCATCGCCGCCTCGATCGCCATGGCTGGTGGACTTATAGGTACAGGAATGGCACAAAGCGGAATTGGTGCTTCGGGTATGGGAGTAATAGCAGAAAAGCCGGAGAAATTCGGACAGGTTCTGTTCTTCTTCGTTATACCGGAGACCTTATGGATAATCGGATTTGTGCTCGGACTGATCCTACTCCTGCATATTCTGTGAGCTTATGCCGTTAGAAGAAATTCTCGACAGAATACAAAAGGACACGGAAAAGGAAGAGCTTGCTCTAATCAGTAAGAGTGAAGAGGAAGCAAGGAAAATAATTGAAGATGCGAAGAACAAGGCATCTGCAATAAAGGCCGTGTATGAAGAGAAGGCAAGGGAAGACGCTGAAACGGAAAAGAGACAGAGGACTTCTTCCGCAACTCTTGAGGGTAGGTCTTTCCTAGAACAGGAAAGAGAAAAGATCGAGAATAATTATCACGAGGCCCTACGTTCTAAGTTGATTGATCTATTGAAGACGGACGAATACCTGGAATTCCTGAAGAAGGCAATATCCGACGCAAGAAAGATACTCGGCCAGGACGCTATCGTGTACCTGAGCAAGGACGATTCCCAGAGAATGAAGGAAAAGGGGATCACCTCGAGCCACACTTCTGACAAGATAGGTCCACTTGGCGGTGCAGTGGTGACTTCTGCGGATGGAAAGATGATCATTGATCTGACTTTTTCGGAGATCGTGAGGAACAAGAGCGACGGGATAAGAAAGGTTGTAAGAGACTACATCGACGGGTGATCATTTGCAGAATTCGTTCGGTCTTCCTTATGGTACCCTGAAAGTGACCAAGACACAGTTTCTTCAGAGGAAAGACTACGACGATATGTATCGACTCTCTGGCCCTGAAGATTTTGTCTCCTTTATCAACGGGCACGGCTACAGTGAAGATATCGCAGAGTCTTCCGACTACAAAGGACTGGACCTTCTGGAATCTGCCAACAACCTTCACCTCGCAAAGATGAACAGGCGTGCCCTGGCTGTTACCCCGCAAAACGGCAAGGACCTGATAGTTTCATTCCTCACCAAGTGGGATATACAGAACATCAAGACCATTCTTGTTTCCAAGAACCTCGACCTGAAGATCGAAGAGAGTACACTTTATCTCGTGTCGGAGTCAAACACCCAGCTGGGAGTGTTTGCCGGGCTTTTGGACAGGAACGATTACCACAACCTCATCGCGATGGACAACGTGGATGACATTATTTCCTACACCCTCAGGTTCGGGTATGGGAAGGCACTCCTCGCCTATATGGACGAGTACAGGAAGTCGAACAACATTGCGACCCTGCTCTTGTCACTTGACCTCTACTACTTTGACCTGATGAAGGAGAGATTCAGGTTCTATTCGGGGAGCGAGGGACCGATATTCAGGTTCATAAAGAAGACAATAGACATAAAAAATATAATGACAATATTGAAATTCATCGAGTTCAAGGCGAACCACAACGTCTCGAACTACATTCTGACGGGAGGCACCCTGACGAGCCAGACGATAGACGACCTCTCCAAGAGCACTGATGTGGAGGAATTCAGTCAAAAGATCAAGGGATATTCTGACTTTTCCAAGGGATTCGATTTCTACAAGAGGAAGGGTTCGCTGGTTGGCATTGAAGGTGAACTCAACAGAAACCTCTACTGGGAGTTCGTTAACATAATGGAAATGAGCGCACTCTCGCTGAACAACATAATCGCATTCCTGTTGAGAGCGGAAGCCGAGTGGAAAGACATAAGGAATCTGGCATTCAGCAGATTCTATGCCATAGACGATGAAACAATTAAAATGACAACAATCAATCTGGGATGAATTAAAAATGGTGAAGGATGAGCGGTTTGGAAGGATTGGATTCATTGGAGAAAGGGAACTGGCAGTTGGGTTCAAACTGGTTGGGGTAGAGGATACGTTCATAGTCGACAAGGATTCCTACTCAGAAAAACTGAGAGAAATGTATTATTCGGGAAAGTTCGGACTCATACTTTCTTCGAATAGTTTTGTGGCAGCCCTGGACAAGAAATTCACGAACCAGCTGTACAGCAGCGTTTCGCCTCTTGTTGTATTCATACCCGTAACTCGGGTAGCAGAAGAGGAGGGAATATCGGATTTGGCCAGAAGAGTATTGGGAATAAATATGGATTTGGGAGGATTGTAGATGGGAAAGATTTTGAGAGTTGCAGGGCCCGTTGTTATCGCTGAAGAAATTGAGAATGCGAGAATGTACGATGTGGTGCGGGTCGGAGACCTGGGCCTACTCGGAGAGATTATAGGCATGGAGAGGGAGAAGGCGACAATTCAGGTTTACGAAGATACGAGTGGAATCAGGCCGGGAGAGAACATTGAATCTACTGGAAAACCGTTATCCGTGGTGCTTGCGCCGGGATTGCTCTCATCGATCTATGATGGAGTTCAGAGGCCCCTCGACGTGATAAGGGCCCAGGGAGGCGATTTCATCCAAAGGGGGATCTATCCCACACCGGTAGACATGAAGAAAAAATGGAAATTCACCCCAACCATCAAGAAAGGTGATAAGGTATCGCCGGGGGATATAGTTGGGATAGTGAAGGAAACATCACTAATAGATCACAGAATAATGGTACCTTTGGGGATTGAAGGAACAGTTGAGACAATTGAAGATGGAGAGTTTACTCCGTTACAAACCGTTGGCACTGTCTTGACAAAATCCGGCATCAAAGAAATTCCTATGGGTCAGGAATGGCCTGTGCGAAAGCCGAGACCCGTCAAGAATAAACTTCCTCCAGAAATTCCTCTTGTGACTGGTCAAAGAGTAATCGATTCGTTCTTCCCCGTTGCGAAGGGTGGAACTGTAGCTGTTCCGGGACCCTTCGGATCCGGCAAGACAGTGGTTCAGCACCAGCTAGCAAAATGGGCTGATTCGGAAGTGGTGGTTTACGATGGATGCGGCGAACGGGGTAATGAGATGACTGAAATCCTCACAACATTTCCCGAACTGGTTGATCCAAAGACCGGAAAGCCAATCATGGAAAGAACTGTCCTGATAGCGAACACTTCTAACATGCCGGTTGCAGCGAGAGAAGCCAGTATCTACACGGGGGTCACCATTGCAGAGTATTTCAGAGATATGGGATACAATGTGGCTATTATGGCTGACAGCACTTCAAGGTGGGCAGAAGCACTCAGAGAAATTTCTGGAAGACTCGAAGAAATGCCGGGAGAGGAAGGTTACCCTGCATATCTTGGGAGAAGGATTGCAGAATTCTATGAAAGATCGGGAAATGCGACCGTCTTATCGAGCGGTAATAGAAATGGATCAGTCACTATTATAGGGGCAGTATCTCCTCCCGGAGGAGACACATCTGAACCCGTTTCGCAGAACACTCTGAGGGTAACTAGAGTCTTCTGGGCCCTTGACGCTTCACTTGCACAGAGACGACATTTTCCTTCCATTAATTGGTTGAATAGCTACTCTCTGTATTCTCAGGAATTGGGCAATTGGTTCAACAAGAACGTTAAAGAAGATTGGTACTCCTCTTATCAAGAAAGCATGTCTATACTCGAAAAAGAAGCAGAGCTACAGGAGGTCGCGCAACTGGTCGGATATGACGCACTTCCAGAAAACGAGAAGGAAGTACTCAACATTGCAAAATCATTAAGAGAAGATTTTCTCCAACAGAGTGCTTTCGATGAAACTGACACATACTGTTCCCTCAAGAAGCAATACCTAATGCTTAAGTCGATACTCAGGATGGACGAATTCGAGAAATACGCGGTATCGAAGGGAATTGCAGTATCTGAACTCGACACCCTTGCGTTTAAGGAAAAACTTTCGAGATTTAAGGAAGTGAAAGAGGAGAGTATTGACGCTTATTACGAATCTCTAATTAAGGAGATGGAAACAGAAATTAAAGGGAGAGTTGATAAACAGTGACATCCGAAATAAGATACAAAACAGTAAACAAGATTGCTGGTCCCCTGTTATTTGTTGAGCGAGTAGATAATATAGGATACAACGAAATGGTAGAGATCACTCTCGGAAACGGGGAAACGAGAACAGGACAGGTGTTGGACACAAGAAAGGGAATGGCAATTGTCCAGGTTTTCGGTTCCACCACGGGACTAGACACTGTAAATACATCTGTGAAGTTCAGAGGCGAAATTGCCAGGATTCCAGTCTCTGATGAGATGATCGGAAGGGTGTTCAACGGACTGGGAGAACCACTGGACGGAATGAGTTCGGTCGTATCGAACGAGAAAGTTGAAATCATAGGAAATGCCATAAATCCGTATTCAAGGGAAGAACCATCTGAATTCATACAGACGGGGATCTCGACAATCGATGGGATGAACACCCTTGTAAGGGGACAGAAACTGCCAATATTCTCAGGATCTGGCCTTCCACACAACAAGATAGCTGCGCAAATTGCAAGGCAGGCGAAGGTGCTGAGTTCGTCCGAAGGTTTCTCAATCGTATTCGGAGCGATGGGAATTACATCCGAGGAGGCTAACTTTTTCATCGAGGAATTCAGGAAGACTGGATCTTTGATGAGATCAGTTCTTTTCTTGAACCTTGCATCGAGTCCGTCGATGGAGAGGATCATTCTTCCAAGAGTTGCATTGACGGCAGCGGAATACTTGGCTTATGAGAAGGATATGCACGTTCTCGTTATACTGACTGATATGACGAACTACTGCGAAAGTCTGCGAGAGGTATCTGCTGCGAGGGAGGAAGTTCCAGGAAGGAGAGGCTACCCAGGTTACATGTATACGGATCTTTCTACCATATACGAAAGAGCAGGTAAGATTAGGGGGAGAAATGGATCCATTACCCAGCTTCCAATCCTTTCAATGCCCTCGGATGATATGACTCACCCGATCCCGGATCTAACTGGATACATCACGGAAGGACAGGTATTTGTCAGCAGGGAACTTCACAGAAGGGGAATCTATCCACCGATCAACGTCCTTCCATCTTTGTCGAGACTGATGAACCAGGGAATTGGGAAAGGACGGACAAGAGAAGACCACAGGGGAGTGGCCGATCAACTCTATTCAGCGTATGGAAGGGGGACAGATCTCAAGAGTCTCAGCGCAATTGTGGGGACAGAAGCACTTGGAAAAGAAGACAGACTCTACTTGAACTTCGCAAGTCTCTTTGAAGAGAAGTTTGTCAACCAGGGGTTCAATGAAGACAGGACAATAGAGAAAACTTTGGATATAGGGTGGGACGTTCTTTCTACACTACCAGAAAGGGAAATGAAGAGAGTGAAAAGGGAATTCATCGAAAGGTACGGAAAATGGAGGAAATGAGTTGGAAATAACGAGCATTCGCCCTACCAGGATGGAGCTTCTGAAGACCAAGGGAAGGATCAAACTGGCCAAGAGAGGACTCGATCTGCTAAAGCTCAAGAGATCCTCACTCATAATGGAATTCTTTTCCATTTCCAGAGAGGTCAAGGGGCTCAAGGGGAATGTTACCGAACTCATACGGAAATCAATCTCAAGCGAGAGACTGGCAGAAATTGTATCGGGCAAACTAATCATAGAGAATACGGCCTTCTTCCAGCCCGGACTGAAGGTCGATGTCACTTCAAAGAACGTGATGGGCGTGAAGATTCCGCAGGTATCCATGGCCAAGCAGAACAGTTTCATGGATCAACTCTACGAGCTGATTTCCCTTCCGACGGCGCTCATGGAGACGAGGGAAAACTTTGTGGAACTGCTGAACAGGTTGCTGGTGATAGCAGAAAAGGAAGTGGCAATGAGAAGGTTGCTCATCGAAATTGACAAGACGAAGAGACGGACGAATTCTATAGAAAATGTGCTGATTCCCAGGCTGATTGAAACTGCCAGCTATATCAAGATGAAGCTTGATGAAATTGACAGGGAGACTTTCATCACGCTCAAAGTCATAAAGGGCAAGATCGAGCAGAGGGGGGAGGAGAGTGTATAGGTTCGCAAATCCAATGCAGAGAAAGTTCTTCCTCGTGACTCGACTGATACTGATCGCGAATGTGCTTATGTTCATGCTAGCTTTGATCATCGTAGTGGAGGTTTTATCGTGACGAATGAAATGGATACCTTAAAGGCAATTAGAGAGAAGGAATCGGAATCGCAGAAGAGGATTGAGGTTGCAAGGTCAAGGGGGGAAAAGATCGTCAAGGACGCGACTGAAGAAACAAAGAAGATCGTGGCTGAGGCGGAGGAAGCTGCGAGGAGAACGTATGACGATCACATTCGCAAAGAACTGGAAGTGGCTTCCCTTGAGGCCACAAAGATCAAGAAAAAGTTCGAAGAACAGGCGAGCAAGCTCAGGAAGGAAATTTCTAAGGAAATCGTCGAAAATATGGCTAAAATTGTGATGGAGAATAAAGATTGAAATGCTAGTGCCCCGGAAGATGAAGAAGGTCAGGATTTATTCGGTCATGCAGAACGAAGAGGCCATACTCTCTGCCCTTCATGACCTAGGCATCTTCCAGGTAGAGCCAGTTTCCATTTCGGCCGAACTGGTTTCGTCCATACCCCAGAGCGAATCTTACGCAAAGCTTAGCGAGTTGTCGAGAAAGATCAGGGACCTTGAGATTTCCCTCTATCCCAACGAATCGATAGAGAAAAAGCTATTCAAGAGTGTCAAGGAACTCGTGGACGCTGCGGAACAAGTCAATATTTATGATGAGATGAAGAGCCTCAAGGAAAGCGAGGGGTCGGCACTCTCCTCACTGAAGATCCTAAACGAAAGCAAAGGGACGCTTGAAAAGATATCATTCTACGATGGAGACCTCGGTTATCTCAACGGAACGAACGTTTCATCGTACGTCACAAGGAATGACGAAGTGACTTCTGAGAAACTCAGGAACTTCGGAAAGTTGTTCCTATTCACAGGAAAAGATTACTTGATTGCAGTCGTATCAAGATACGACCAGAGCAAGTTTGGAGAACTCTGCAAGAATGAGAAGATTGACGTTACACCCGTTCCCGTTTTGACGGGCACCGTGAAGGATTCTCTCTCCTCAGAGGAGAAGAAAAGGGAACAGACGCAGACGGAACTGAATGGAATCAGGGATAAGATTGGAAAGATATCAAAGGAAAATTATGCGACTGTCGCAGCCATTCGAGAGCAACTCGAGATTGAACTCAAGAAGATCGATGTAACCTCGAAACTCTCCGGAACAGAGAAAGCTCTCATAATGGAAGGATGGGTCCCGAGTGACCAATTCGAGATAATGACAGCTGCTCTGCACGGAGTGACAGATGACGAAATTCTGATAGAAGAAGTGGAGACGGAAGAAATTCCGCCTACTTCCCTGAAAAATCCAAACGGGATCAAGCTGTTCCAATTTTTCATTCGCTTCTACTCACTGCCTCAGTCCATAGAAATCGATCCAACGCTGATATTCGCGCTCGTATTCCCGATATTCTTTGGGCTTATGATTGGAGACGTTGGTTATGGTCTCACCATCCTGATCATGGCAGTTTGGTTGATCAGAAGAGTGGATCATCCTCCTAAGAAATCCCATGTGCCAAAATTCCTTTCAAGATTCGTACTCATGATGATGAGCAAGAGGAGCCTGAAGATA
>JAKBNO010000022.1 GCA_021831005.1 Thermoplasmata archaeon | reverse complement strand
AGAAAATGGCAATTATTCAAAGCTGAATCTACTCTTATCGTGGATAAAGACTGCTTATGGAATACACTATGATTTTCTCGCGTACAACGCAACAATAACCGTTCCAGGTCATGAATATCGGCAATTAACCCATTACATAAACCCATCTAACAATACTACCATTGTGTTTCTACCAACCGCATCCATTAATGGGGTCGTGAATGGCAATGGTACAAACACAATTCAAAATGTCACCTACTCTATGACGTCTCCCTATTCCCAGGGGGCCGCGTGGGGACCCCCTGTTACGTTGCCAAATTTCGAACTTTATGTTTACAATATGGGAACAGCATCTTTGACCTTCAACTTCACTTTACTTATGGTATGGAGGTCATAACTCAAGACTGGGTATTGAATAAATGCTTCTTGGGGCATTTTCAAAGTCGATGGTCCCGAACTCAACTTTGCATATAACTCCTCTTTTCTCAGGTAGCTGTTTTCTTAATAACACTAGAGTTAACTTTAGAGGCGCTTTCAGCAATTGAATTCCAGAACTAAATTATTTAGAAATAGTTCAGCCTTTCTTAAGTCTCCCAGATATGCATTCTCCCTTCAGTATACCTTCGAATTCCGAATAATGGCAAATGTTTTGGTTAGGGTGATCACAGTTATGTTGGAATGCGTAAACTTCTTCCTTTGCTCCGTCGACCAAAATTCTAACAGTCTCTACTTTACTTGAGTCATTCAGTGAAATGCCCATTCTCAACAGTCCAATGTTTGCTTTGGCCACCAGTCTAATGGTGTTGTTTTCTTTAGGAATTTCATAAATTGCAGAAACAAATTCTTGCTCGTTGAATTTCAAACCTCTCAGTAATGAGATTGAAACTATGGTTTCCGAGGCGTCGCTGATTAGTATCTTCAAATTTCTCTTGGGAATTATGCCGTCCTCACTGCTCAACTTAAGGTGTAATTCGTCCGTTGAATTCACAATCCCGTAAGGTATGTAGAAGGGTATTCTGTCGACGGTAAGCCTACTGGTGTTGATAACTTCTAAGAAAGCGGAAATTCTTATGATTCCTCTTGGTCTTGAAAAGTCGTAATGAATTGCAAATTTTTCGAATTTCATTTCTTCGTCCAACTTAGGGTCTGGCTCCTTTTCATAAACCGCTCTCATATCTTTACTCTTCTTCCATATCAGTTTAGACGAAACTGCTTTGTTAATTATTTTGCAGAAAGATTGAGAGTGGACGCTGCGACCAACGAACCGCTCGAATTCTTTCTTAAATGCTGTATAAGAATGATTTCTGGCACCCATTCTTCTGTAAATAAAATATTGAAATTTTCCATATATATCATCCCTCCTCTTGACAACACCGGAAGGGACAGAATCATATGGAAGGAGCTCCAGAGGCAACTGGATTCCAAGGGCATCAAGATCAAGAATGGCACAATACAAGATGCAACTTTCATCACTTCCGATCCCGGTCACGAGAAGCATCTGGAAACGAGGGCTTCCAGTGTATAGGGATAAGGGTTACTTTGGGGTCAAACCGAAGGGGTATGACGCCACCATGGCTAAGGCACTCAGAGGCATCAAGCTCAGCATAAGGAGCATCCTTCGGAACAAGAGGATATCGTGGAAGAGGGCTTTAGTGAAATATCCTTTTGCCGTCATCAAGAGGGTGTTCCACTTCTCCCACACCCTCGTCACCCTTTCGAGAAGGGTGAGGGTGAAGTTCATGTTCTCCTGCTTCGCTTACGATCTGTTTGCGTTGAGCGTCATCTCAAACAGAGGGTAACCTAACGAAATTTCAACAAAAATTGATAGAATACGAGGGAGAAAGGGATATTCTCCCATCAATTTAGCTGAAAAAAGTACTAAATGCACAGCAACTCAAGAGTTCAGCAGCGCTCTCTCAAATTCAACTGGATAATACAAGCCCTCAACTATGTTTATTTCTAGAGGTATGTTGACTTAGCTTGTTGAATCCTAATAGATTTTGACAATTCGAACTACAACTACTGAAGCAATATATTACAGTCTACAACTCCCTCCACATCCGGATCAGGGTGTTCCCCAATCATCCAAGAGTATAGGTTATTCTCTTATAGCATTCAAAATCAGCCCTAAAGAAAGGATAAAATAGTCCATCTCTATCTCTTCTCGGTTGACGGCCATAGCGACGGGGAAACACCCGGTCTCATTCCGAACCCGAAGGTTAAGCCCGTCCACGTTCCGCACGTGTACTGTGTTCCGCGAGGGCATGGGAAATGCGGATCGCCGCCTCCACTCATAGCAAATTCTTATAGGAAGGAATTATGCCTTAACGATGCGCCCATCCCTCATCGCTTTTGACGTAGACGGTGTGCTTTTACAGCCAAAAAGTAGCTGGAACACGATTCATAACTACTTTGGCGTCAAAAACGAGGAATCGCTTCGTTCTTTCCTGAAGGGAGAAATTGGGTATCAGGAGTTCATTGATCGCGACGTCAATCTCTGGCTTGCAAAGCAGGCTAGAATAACTAGAGCTGATTTTCACAAGATAGCCAAGAGTATCGTTCCAAACCCTAACTTCGAAGAACTGAAGAAATTTCTTGAGGAATTTAGAGGGGAGAAAATTGCAATTTCTGGGGGGATTGATGTGATCGTTTCCAGAGTGAAGGAATACTTCGACCTGGATGCAATTTACTCCAATAGACTCGTCTTTGAGAACGATGTGCTAGTCAAGGGAACTGCAGTCGTGAACCCCCACGAGAAGGGACTTTTTCTGGAAAAGTACAGAGGAAAGAAGGTTTCGATTGGAGATTCCGAATGGGACAAGGACATGTTCAAGAACTCTGATTATTCCATTCTTTTCAACTCTGACACGGATTTTGACTTTGTTGACTGCATTATAAGAGGCAATGATCTCAGCGAACTGACGAATGTTTTGAAAGACCTGAAATGACTGAAAGAATCTCAACCGGATTGGCTCGCTTGGACGATTGCATCGATGGAGGCTTTGAGAAGGGAATAATCACTGAGATATACGGAGAACCTGGATCAGGGAAAACAAACCTCGTCCTTTTCGCAGCTATCAAGTCTGCTGAAGTCGGAAAAGTAATTTTCATCGATACTGAAGGAGTTTCGACCGAACGGATTTCACAGATTTCAACAAACGAGTCAGCACTATCAAATCTCAAGTTCTTCAGGATAAGGAGTTATGAAGAACAATTGGAATCTGTACCCAAGATCCTCAATCTGATACAGTCCATGAATGATGTCGTGCTCCTGGTTTTTGATACGATAACGGTCCATTACAGAGCAGAAAGGGAAATAAGGGCTGAGCTTAGAAAGAAAACTTCTAACACCCTAATAACACAGATAGAGATGCTCAACAACATAGCCCTCTCTAAAGATATTCCAGTTATTCTGGTAAATCAGGTCTACATGGACACATCGACCAGTGAAGTTCAACCGGTAGGAGGAAGTGCGTTGTCTCACATTGCAAAAGCGATATTCATGATCCGGAAAGTGGGAAGGGGGAGGAGGGAGTTGACAATCGTTAAGCACAGAAGTCTCCCAGAAGAAGTGAAATGTCCTTTCGTAATCACTGAAAAAGGCATCGAATAGCTTTTTTAGCCGGATTTCATTATATAAATAGGATGGGCGTAGATATTTCTGCTTTGCTTGAGACCAGTGAAGTCGAGCTCAAGACTCTCAAGGGGAGAATGCTGGCTGTGGATGCATTCAACGTCATTTACCAGTTCCTCAGCAACATACGGGAATACGATGGTAGCCCCCTCAAGGACAAACAGGGGAACATTACTTCCCATCTCTCTGGACTCTTCTACAGAAATATCAGTTTGCTCGAGACAGGAGTGGTGCCCGTTTACGTCTTCGATGGAAAGCCACCCGCTCTGAAAGACAAGACGATCAAGGAAAGGATTGCGCTGAAGGAAAAGGCAGAAGAGGAATATAGAATGTCTTTGGCTATGGGAGATTACGAAAAGGCGAAGAGTTTTGCTTCGAGGACCTCCAGACTCACAGCAGAGATGATTGCGGAGTCCAAGGAACTGCTCAATTCAATCGGTATTGCGGTAGTGGACGCTCCATCGGAAGGCGAAGCGGAAGCATCTTATCTGTGCAGGATAGGATCGGTCTATTCCGCCGTTTCCCAGGACTATGATTCCCTTTTATTTGGCTCTCCCCGTCTCATAAGAAATCTCACGATCAGTGGAAAGCGGAGATATGGTAGAACTGGACGAGTGGTTGATGTCAAACCGGAAATCCTGGTGAATGATGAGATCCTTAGGAAGTTGGGCATCACGAGGGAACAGCTAGTCGATATGGGTATTCTTATTGGCACCGATTTCAATGATGGGATCAAGGGGATTGGCCCCAAGAAGGCATATCAACTGATCAAGAAGAATGGTTCCCTAAGAAACATCTCAAATATCAAGATCGAGAACTATGAAGAGATCAGGGATATATTCCTCAATCCGAACGTGGTCGATCCGGGGCATATACGGATTCCTGAACTGAATGAGCAGAAAGCGTCGGAGATACTTGTTACAAATCACGACTTCTCTGCTGAGAGAGTGACGTCTGCGCTTAGTAGAGTGAGGGAAGCGAGGAAACAGGGGGTGCAGCGGAGCATTGACTCGTTCTTCTAACATCTATCTTGCGATTGAAGGCATAGATGGTACGGGAAAAACGTTCGTTGCGAAGCACGTAGCAGAAAAGTTCGGCTTTGCAACAGTGCAAGAACCTTCGTCTGGAAATATTGGGTCTTTGATAAATGGAAATGATTGGGACCCTGTGACCGATTTCTTTCTCTTCATGGCAGACCGAGCAGCCGTGTTGAAGGAAGGAAGCAATCGGGGAAATGTAGTTTCGGATCGTTCGCTATACTCCAGCTATGCATATCAGGGGTACTACCTGAGCAAGATGTTCAAGGATGTCGATCAATATTTCGATTTTTTCATGAAGACTGCAAGGTTGCTTCCCGTACTCCCCACTCACGTTTTCATTTTGTATTGTGACGTTGATGTTGCGTTGGGAAGGGTGACTAAGAGGGGAGCAGTCTCTAGGTTCGAGAAGAGGGAATACCTCGAAGGTGTCCAGAATTTATATTACGGCTTGAAGGGGAAGCTGGAGAACCTCACTTATATTGACAGCAATGGAAACCTGGACCAGCTATATGCAGAAGTGGACGAACAAGTCACAAAGTTGTTACTATAGGACCGTCCTCCCTCAGAAAGACGGAGTGCTCAGTCTGAGCAACCATTTCGCCCTTGTTCTCCTTGAGTACTGGGTACGGATATATGTACTTCTTTTTGAGGGCTTCTTTCACGACGAAATCGTAGTTTTCTACACTTCTAGCCGCATCTCTCATCGAGAAAGGGAGTCCCCTGGATATCTTGCGGAGTGTCTTCATAGATTCGTCTGTATCTTCTTTCAAGCAAAGCATGATGTTGCCAAATTCGAGTCCTTTTACCCTCCCTCTTCCGGTAGTCGCAAATGGCTCGATCGCGAAGGTCATTCCTGGGTACAGTCGCACTCTTGAACCATCGTCGTAGTTGGGAAAAGAGGTGCCCGCATGAAGCACGTACTTCTCTAGCGTGTGTCCTGTCAGGTTGTATACCGGATTGTAGCCGTACTTTCTGATAGTTGACTCGATTTCCCTCCCTATCTCTGAGGTGAGAGCTCCGACCTTGACCTTTTTTATAGCATTCTCCGTCGCTTCCTGTGAAGCCTTTATGAGGTTGGTCCAGTCGTTTGTGGACACCTCCTTTGTGACCGCAGTATCTGCAATGCAGCCATTTACCTCTGCGCCCAGATCCAGTTTCACAAGGTCTCCCTGCTGAAACTTTAGATCCGTATCAGGGGCCGGGGTGAAGTGTGCAGCCTCGTGGTTGATAGAAAGGTTTACCGGAAAGCCAATGCTTGCACCGTCTTTCCTGATCATTTCTTCTAGGTAGTCTGCAACCGCTCTGAGCTCGATACCCTCCTCTATCATCTTGTATCCTTCCTTCCGAGCCTTGGAAGCTACTTTTCCTGACTGGACATAATCATCGTAATCCATTCTCGGCCTCCTTAATCGATTTGAGAGTAATGGTTCCCTCCCGTAACAGTTTCTTGGTTGTGCAGTCGTATATTGTGGATGGAACACCGCTTATCTCTCCTCCGTCAACATAGAGTTTTATCTTATCCCCAAACTGTCCCATTATTTCCTGTAGGTTTGCAGAGGACCTGAATCCCCGGATATTTGCACCAACCATTGTTATTGGCCCTACCTTCCTGATGATCTCTCTTACAAGTAAACTTGAGGAAATCCTTGCGGCTATTCTTTCGTTCACAACCCAGTGCGCCTCTACCTTGGACTTTATTATCAGCGTCAGAGGTCCGGGAAGAAGTTCCCTAGCGATTCTCTTTGTACCTTCGTCCATCGAGCAGTATTTCTCCATATCCCTCAAACCATAGAATCCGACAGGACTTGCACTCTGCATCTTGACATTCTTGAGTTTATAGACGGCATCATATCCAGACTTGCTGGATATAGGCACAGCGAGCGCATACAGCGTCTCGGTCGGCAGAACCACAGGCCCCCTCTCCATACCATCGACAATCTGCTGCACGTTTGCAATATCTGCCTTGATAACCGTCACTTCAATGCAATCATTCAACGTTATTAATAAATTTGGAACCGGTCAAACGTGAATGTGGAAGAAGAGTAAGGCCCCGGTCAGGATGTACTGGATAGCAAATCCTGCCACAAGAATACCGAACACCCTAGTAAGTGCCCTTGCTCCTTTCTCCTTTATTATGTTGTATATGAAGAAGCTTGAGAGGAATAGAATATAAGTGATCACGGATACAACCACTATCGCTAAAATGACTAGTCCCCAGTTGTAATCGTGCATCAGGAGAATGACAAGCGAGATTGCGCCTGGACCTGCCAACAGTGGTGTGCCTAACGGGACTATGCCGACGTCCCTCTTAACAGGGTCCGCTTCGCTCGTGCCCTTCTTCCCGGACGGCTTATCTCCCTCAGTCACCATTTCAATACTGGTCAAAAGAATCAGGATTCCTCCTGCGATCTCGAGAGCTGCTATGGAGATCCCGAAGTAAAGAAGGATGAAGGAGCCTACAAAGGCAAAAAACAACAAGATAAGGAAGCTGGAAATAGTGGCATCATTTACCAGTCTCCTCCTTTCCTTCACGTCTTCCCCCTTTGCAAAAGTGATGAACATGATCATCGCTGCAAATGGATCGACAACGACGAAAAGTTCTATTGCAATGTGAAGGAAATCGCTTAAGTTGGTCATTTTCAAACTAATATACTGCATTGTTATAAATTTTTATTTGGAATGCAACGAACTAAAATTCCAATAATGAATGATCGCGGGTTCTTCATCGGTCACGACGCTGAAATCGAATTCCCGCGTATACATTCTGAACTAAGAAAGGTTCATAAAAGAGGATACCTTAGACCCTGGTGCTCACCCTCGTAAGATACTCGGAGATAGGTACAAAAGGAGATAATCGAAATTACTTCGAGGAGTTACTTTCAAGGAACATAATGGCTAAACTCAACGAGAGTTCCATCAGGGGGAACGTCATTAGAGAAGAGTCTCGCCTTATTGTTGACTCCGAGGAAAGGGTTGATCATTTACTTTCAAAGGTGTTTGGAATTGCATCGTTTTCCGTCGTTGAGAAAGTCAACTCCACTATACCGGAAATCGAAACAAGGATTTCACAAATTGGAGTGAATGGCAAGTTCAGGATTACCGTCAACAGGAGGGACAAGAACTTTCCGATGACTTCTCAGGATTTCTCAGCGAGACTGGGAGAGTTAGTACTAGATTCCAACCCGGAGGCTAAGGTAGACCTGTTCAACTATGACAAGAACATAGGGGTGGACATAGGGTCCAAGTTCTCGTACATCTATGACGAAATTGTTCAGGGCGTTGGGGGTATGCCGGTACGATCGCAGGGGAAAGGAGTCGCACTCATTTCTGCAGGTATTGATTCTCCAGTCGCAGCGTATATGATGTTGAAGAGGGGAATGGAACTCAACCTCATTCACTATTTTCAGAGTTCGAGGACACTGGAGAAAGTTTTCAGGAACAAGGAACTGCTTGAGCAATATTCACCATATCCAATCGAGATCAAAATCATGGACCACAGGAAGATGATAGGCAAGACTGTCATGGAACTCAGAAAGACTAAGGAAGCAAGGTGGACCTGCCTCTTCTGCAAGAGAGAGATGTACAAGGAAGGGGAAAATTATGCGAGAGAGATTGGAGGAAAAGCGATTATAACAGGAGAAGATTTAGGACAAGTGGCTAGTCAAACACTGGATAATTTGAACACCATTGAGGAGAAAATTAACATACCTATATTCAGACCGCTTATAGGATTTGACAAGATAGAAATAGAAAGGCTCTCGGAGAAGATAGGAGCGTTTGACATATTCTTATCTGACACCTCATCGTGCGATTGTTATTTCCTTCCACCAAGACCCCGGACACACAGCAGCCCGGTAGAAATGCACGAAGTGGAGCTGAAGATTCTCGGTAGATCTGGATGATCTCCTCCATCAGACTCTTTTTCTTTGGAACGGGGGGTTCGTGGCCTACGCCCCAGAGGAACACTCTGAGCGTGGGAATAAGGATCAATGATGAGGCAATTCTATTTGACTGTGGAGAGAGCGCCCAGACTGCACTGATGAAGAGCTCACTCTCTCTGATGAAGATTAGAAAGATTTTCATTACCCATTTCCACGGAGACCATTTCCTAGGACTTCCTGGGTTGATCCAGACGATGAGTTTTTACGGGAGAACCGATCCTCTCGAAATTTATGGCCCGATTGGAGCTTCTTCAGTCCTTGGAAATTTACTTTCAATTGGATACTATTCCCTGAATTTCGAAATAAGGATTGAAGAGTTGAAAGGGAACTCATCGGTAGATTTTGGAGACTACTCGGTAGCTTATGCTGAGGCAAGCCACACGGTTCCAGCCCTCTCCTATTCATTGATAGAGAAGAACTACTCCAAATTGGACGAGTCAAAGATCGAACGCCTCAAGGTCCCGAGACGTTTATTGGAAAAAATCAGGAAGGAGGGTTCTGCACAGGTAAATGGAAACACAATCAATCTAGAGGATATCTCTGCGGGAGTAAGGAAAGGAAGGAAGGTATCCTATTCGGGTGACACGAGGAGAGCCAAGAACCTGCTTGACCTTTTCAGAGACTCTTCCGTTCTTATTCACGAGTCAACTGGTGAAAAGAGCAATGAAGAGAAAGTGAGTTCTTATGGTCATTCAACGGGAAAGGATGCGGCTATCCAGGCGAAGGACTCCAACTCGCGCAAACTTATTCTAGTCCACTTCAGTCCAAGATATAACGACATCAAACCGATCGTTGATGAGGCCAAATCTGTTTTCCAAAATGTCATAGCGGCGGAAGAATTGATGGAACTGGAAGTCAACATTAATGATTGACAAGCCCAACATTTACAAGGAATTCTACGATCTTTTAGCTCAAATCCCTGACGGATACATTTCAACATATGGAGATTTGGCTTTGCAGCTCGGAGACATTATTGCTTCAAGGGCCGTTGGAGAAATGCTTTCAGAGAACGATGATCCAGACAATCTTCCCTGTTACAGGGTCATAATGTCGGATGGAAAATTGGGTGGTTATACTAATCCCAATGGGGTAGAGGAAAAGATAAGAAGACTCAGGAAGGATGGCATTCGGATATCAAATGGCAGAGTCGAGGACTACAACAGAATCAGATTTGACGAGTTCAAATCTAATTTTCCTCTCAAGAAATTTAGGGAGGAAGCGAACAGGATTGACTTGGAAAAGGAAGATGAACTTTCTGATAGAGTAGTTGCATTAGACATTTCCTATTCTGGAAGAAGGGGTGTAGGTGTAGCCGTTGATTTCCAGGATGGCCTCAGTTATGAAGTTGCGGTAAGAGAAGCAAAATCTCCTTACATTCCTAATTATCTCTACCTTCGGGAAGGAGAGATCCTTGAAATGCTGGTGAAAAAAGAAGCTGTGAATGTGATTGACGGGAATGGAATAATTCATAGAGATGGTAGGGGTGTCGCCACACTCGTTGGTGTATCGAAGAATGTCGAAACTGTGGGGATTGCTAAGAGTCTGTTGATTGGACATGAGAGAGAGGGAGAGATAATCTTGGGAGCTAAAAAGATAGGTAGGAGAGTCGGGAAGTATTTTGTTTCAACGGGTTATTTAGCAGATCTAGAAGCGAGTGTGCAATTCCTGACGAATGAAGGACACTTCCCCCAGACCAAGCATTCGGACAGATTGTCCAGGAGGTACAAAGATGAGATACTGCCTGCTCAAGATAGCATATGACGATTCGTTCTTTGGATTCCAGGTCCAGCCCAACTTGAGAACAGTACAGGGCGAAATACTAAAGGCGCTTGCCCCAATCGGAGTCAATAAAGTCTATGGATCATCAAGGACAGACTCGCACGTAAGATCTGCCTCCTCGATAATAGAAGTGGCGCATAGTGATCCACTGAAGGTCTGCAAGATAGTCGATTCAATTAAGGGAATTATGGTAAGGGGGTATTTTGAAACAGACGAATTTGTGAACCTCAGGAAATCGCTTCAAAAAGAGTATGTTTATTTTTGTGATAGACGTTTGAATAAACGCCTCCTGCAAAGAGTGATTAAGCAGTTTCTGGAGGGAAAATTGGAATCATTTTCTAGAGACCCTACAAAAAAAGTCGTGCTTTCCAGAATTTTGTTTTCGGTAGGCTCATCCCATACGGTTTTCTTGTTTGAAGGAAGGTCATTTTCGTGGAATTTTGTCAGAATTGCTGCGGAGTCAATTATAAGACGTTCAGAGGGTAAGATTGGTGATGAGGAGTGGCGACAGTTATTGTCTGGAGATAAGAAGGCAAGATACAAGGGAAATGCAAGCAACCTTATACTTTACCGAACCAGCACTGACTTCGAGTTCAGGCACTACGAATCCAGGCATATCCGCGAAATGAAATCAAGAATGTTTCAAGACTTCTACTGGCTGACTGGAATCGATACCGGAGCAAGGGAGATTACGAATTCCACAGACTTTATCAATGGGAAGTGAAATAGGAACTTTCACTTGGAAATCAAAGCGAGATCGTCGGCAATATTTCTCAGTTTCATTCCCTTCTCTCTCGCAAAGTCACTCGCTGCTTCTGACCAATCAAAATTGTCCACAATTATCAGTGGATCTTTTTCCATCTTTGACCAAACAGAGTTAAGCTCAAACATTACGTTCTCATAAGAATGGTCCGAGTCGTGGAAAAATACATCCAATTTTTTAATAGAGCTCAGAGTGCCCTTCAACTTTTCAGAAGATGTTCCTTTCACATAAGTGAGGTTCGATCTAAGATTTGCTGGAATTATGAAACCTACTTCTTTGTCTCCCTTTCCGTACGGGATTCCTGGATCGATGCTTATCAATTTCCCTTTCGGTCCCATCGCACTAAGAATGCTTGTGGTTGACACACCAGAGCCCATGCCTGTTTCTATGACTATCTTGGGTTCCTTTTCCTTAATAACAGAGTACAACGACCTGACTTCGTCCTTGGAAATTTGCCAGTATCTTCCATTCTTCAGTACACTTCGTTCGTAATCTACAACTTGGTCGCTCTGCTTCAATAGCTTCTTTACATCTTCTTTGGATACACCTTTCTTGTTGAAGTAATCCCAGAAATCATCTTTTAGCATTAATCTACCTTGAAAATCAAATACTTAAGCTTTCCAACTCCGCCGGCTATGAATCCCAATACTGCCAACACTATTGCTCTGGTCTGACTCTTGTTCCAGTTGACTGCTATTAGTGAGATTATACTGAATTGCACCAGCTTAACGGAATAGTGTGTAATTACTTCTTATAAATACAATACAATCGTTTACCCAAGATTAGTAGAACTGGCAACTGAGAGTGGGTCTGGATTTTTTGCAGCTCTTCAGTCGCTAATTCTCAAGCATTTTCTGACATCCTCTCCATCGCAAGCGATTGGAGGTTCCTGCTTCATCGACAGTGCCTTCTTCATACAGTCGGAAGGTCTTATTAAATCTCCCGCCTTTTTTACAGGTTTATCAGGCTTTAATTCCCCTGTGCCCCAGGGTACTGAATTGATATTTGCGAGGCTTATATTTAGGTTTCCGCAATTCATCCACATCGCAAACTCAGTTGCTTTCTTGCTCAAACCGTTGTAAGAAACCTTTTAATGATTACTTCTATTGGTATCAGATGAAAATATGTGTGGCCAGTCAAACTCCGATATTGAGGTTCAAATTAAGTTATAACGACCTCCTTGAAAAGTACGGAGAACTACCGGATCCTTTAGATATTCAGAGTCTGGAGGAAGGAATTGATTACGAGTTCACTCCTGGAGGAGTGACTAACATGCTCTACCCGTCAGTCAAAACAATGATGGAAGAAGGATTTCTAGAAAAAGTTGTATGGGTTTCCCTAGGGGTGAATTATCCCCCTAGACTGTCCATGGGAAATCTCACGATTTCTCACGTGGAGGTGGACGAGCGAGTCTTGAGGAACTATACTGGGTTCAAAGAAGGTCTATGGTCGGAAATTCACGGAGCTGGAAGATCAAAATTCACTCAAGAAGAATTCAATGCCTACGCAACCTACAACTGGCAAAACTCAACTAAAATGTTTGAGTACATGAGAGACATCGATCTTTTCTATATACAAGACTTCCAACTTCTTATGACGGGCACAGCTATAGGTCCTGCAGCACCAGCAATACTTCGATGGCACATACCTTTCGTCCCTGAAAAGATGGGAACTTTTGCGAGAAGGATCGTCGTCAAAGGTATGGAAAGTTTTGATGCAGTCGTCGTTAGCACAAGAAGAGATCTTGAAGGGTTGATAAAATCCGATTACAGAGGAAGGGCATATCAGCTGTACCCATACGTAGATCCCCGGGAGTGGACCGATCCTCCGAGCTCTTCAGAATTTGACAAATTCAAAGAAAAAGTGGGCCTGAAATCTGATGAAAAATTGGTGATTATAGTAGCGAGAATGGATCGCATAAAATCCCAGGATATCGGGATAAGAGCTTTTGCCAAGGCAGCAAAAAAAGAAAAATTAAGACTGGTACTCATCGGAAACGGCAGTTTTTCATCTTCCTCCAGAGGAGGACTTGGATTTAGAAAAGGAGGAGCGTGGAGGACGGAACTTGAGGGACTGGTTAAGGAACTCAAGTTGGAAGATAAGGTAACGTTCCTTGGGCATTCATCAAAGGATGAGCTAAAAGCGGCTTACAGCTTGGCTTCCGTGGTACTTCTAACCTCAACGCTCGAAGGTTTCGGGATGACGATCCTTGAAGGTTGGGTCAACAAGAAACCGGTTGTGGTGAGCAGCGGAACAGGCGTAAGCGAGCTAGTTATCAATGGATCTAATGGCTACGTCTTCCCAGCGGGAGATTTTGACACCGCTAGTGAGATGCTGCTTTCAGCAGTAGGAGAGGGTTCGGAAAAATTAGGAGAAAATGGATATGAAAGTGCTAAGCAGTGCTATCTTTCGGCTGGCGTTGAAATAGAAAAGAAGATATTTGAAGAAGTTGGAAAGGAATTTAAACTTGACTTTAAGCTTTGAAATGGATGTACTTTCATTTCTCGGTGTTCAACTATAAGTGGTGCCGTCATCCTAGAGCATTCTTTAGATCCTCTATGAGATCTTCTTTATCTTCAATTCCAACCGACATGCGGACAAGTCCTTCCGCAATTCCGGCTTCCATTCTTTCAGCTGGAGTCAAACTAAGATGTGAGGTTTCAACAGGAAGAGTGAAAAGTGATTCGACTCCGCCCAGGCTTGGAGCGTATGAGAATATCTTGAGTTTTCCAGCCATGTCCTTAACTGCGTCCAGCCCCCCAGCTAACTCGAAGGAGACCATTCCGCCGAACCCCGTCAAATTTCTCTTAGCAACTTCATTGTACTCAAATCCTTCAAGTCCTGGGTAGAATACCTTATCCACTTTCCTGTGGGTAGATAGGAACCTGGCAATCTCCATTGCGTTCCGGTTGTGCGTTTTCATTCTCAGGCCAAGAGTCTTCAATCCTCTGAGTCCGAGATATGCCTGTATCGGATCTGGAGTGGCACCGAACATTTTCCTTTTGGCCCAGACTGTGTCCATGTTCTTTTTCTCGAAACCTGCAAGGCCTAGCATGATGTCACTGTGTCCACCTATGTATTTTGTACCGCTGTGAAGCGTATATGCTGCCCCCAGCCTGGCTGGATTCTGGTTGTAGGGGCTGGCAAACGTAGCATCTACCAACAACGGAACTCCGGCCTCCGCTGACATCTTACCCAGAAGGCTAAGGTCGCAGACCTTTAGAGTCGGATTAGCTATGGACTCTGCGTACAATCCAGCGTAGCCTTTAAGGTTCACTCTTCCCGAATTGAGTTCATCCAGCTTGACAAGATCAACATTTATCCCTATTGATGGTAAATACTTCGTGAAGAACAAGAACGTCTCTCCATAGAGCTCTTTCATTGAGAGAAGTCTATCACCCTTTTTAAGTAATGACATTACAGCGGAGGTTATGGCACCCATACCGGTAGAGAAAGAAAGCGACTCCTCAACACCATCGAGAGCAGCATATTTTTTCTCTAGGGATTCAAGCGTGGGATTACCCCATCTCGTGTACATGAAAGGTTTGTTTCTCGTGTGGTCTTTGTACGCTGAAGGATTTGGATTCGGATTATAAAAAGTTGATGTCTCATATATCGGAGTAGTCACGTTACCAGTTCTTTCATCCCTAAATTCACCGGCCTGCACTGCCCTTGTGTTGAATCCAACTGCCATGAGTAGAGAACATGTGGCTGATATTTAATCATCTTGCTGTCAAATGACAGCCTTTTCCTCTCTCATTAAAAGAAAGTCAGAGAGTCATTTCTCCTTTTGAGATGATGAAGCACTTACCTCCTACCTTTATGTTTGAAATTGCCTTGCCCTTCTTTGAACCACGCACATAAATTATGCTTGGTCTTCGAGCTTCAGAACCTTGTTCTATAGAATACACCTTATCAGATTCGATCAGATTCTGGCTCAATAGCCATGCCGTCGCAGGACCAGCTGCAGATCCGGTAGCAGGGTCTTCTCCTCCATAGTAGAGCATTCTAGCGTGGATCCTAGACTCTTCCGACTCTGTTTCTTGTGTCACAACGTAAATGAACTTTGCATCTGACTCCTTCAGGTATTCTTCCATCGCTTTATTGTCTGGAGTAAGCCTCTGTATCGTCTTCAGAGTTTTCACTGGTAGTATTATGAATGGGATTCCCGTCGAGACTGTCTGTATTTTGAGTTTGTCGTCTATTTCCGCTTTCTTGATGCCATAGATCCTGGCCATAGTGCCTGCATCGTGAACCTTACCGAACGATGGGTCTTTCTGAGTCATCTCACCGGTTACTCCTTCTCCAAGTTCTGAAAACTTGACTCTGATCTTTCCCACCTTGAGGGAAAGCCAGATTTCATCTCCACCATACAGTTGTTTCAATACATAAGCAGTGCCCAGTGTCGGATGACCCGCGAACGGCAGTTCCTCGTTCTTTGTGAATATTCTGGTCTTGAAACTTATTTTGCCATCCCTGTCAACTTCGGAACCGGTGACAAAGGTTGTTTCGGAGAGATTCATTTCCGTTGCTATTTTCTGCATAGTACTTCCATCAAGCTTATTCACTTCTGGAAACACAGCTAGCTGATTACCTTCAAATCTCTTCTTTGCAAAAACATCCACCCAATAGAACTGAATGGTAGACATATGCTTGTCAGCAATCGTACCTATAAAGACTTTGAATTTAAATCTAAAACTGAAGTATCGTTCTCTTCTTGAATCTCACAATTCCAGCGCCATGAACTACAGCGAATATAGAAGCGAGCGCTGCAATCGTGAACACTACGTTTCTGTTATTGACTGGAAATCTGGCTGCGCCTATTTGTGATCTACTTTTGGAACCGTAGACAATCTTCATTTTTGGTTTTCACTATATCACCCATAAGAATTTCAGTGAGACCTATTCTCTTTGCTGTTCCTACCCTTTCAGTTTCTCCTTAAGTGGTACCCTTGAAAAAATTACAACCATTATGGCAGTCGAAAGAGCTGCGATGAATGCAAGATATCTCATAGCAGTTTGTGAGGATGATGGAAGATAAACAGCCGAGTAGTACAGTCCAACAAAAGCTCCAGATAGTGCATATGGGACTCTCTCGATCAGTCCTTGGATTCCAAAGTACATTCCTTCCCTCCTATATCCCGTCTTTAACTCATCCTCATCAATGATGTCTGATAAAATTGCATAGGTAAGGATTATCGGGGCGGTTGCTCCCATTCCAACTACGGCGAGGATGGGAATTAGCAATTCAAGAGGTGGATTTGAAGGCATTACACCGAGCAAAACCATTCCAATTGCAAGGACGGAGGAGAGTATGATCATCGCCTTTTTCTTGTTCAGTTTCTTTGAAATCTTAATGGTTACAACCGAAAATATCGCCAGGAAGACGAATATTATAGCGAGAATGAATGAAGAGTAGCTAGAATATGTTGGTTCGGAGCTACCTGGAAGGATGACTATCCCGGTGTAGTACGTTATAGCATTGACGAAAGAATACATTCCGAAAATTATGAACACGTAGGCGGCAATGAACATCAAGAATGTCCTATTTCTCAGGGTGCTTCCAAGTGCCTTCTGAAGATTATACGACTGTGGAGAAAGCGATTGGAATTTTTCCCTCCTGATTGAGACTAATGGTACGAGAAAAGAGATTATGATCACGACGGACACCATTGCACCTACGTCGAAGAAAGAATACCCCCTGCCGAGTAGAATACCTGCTATGAAGAGGAGAAGAATCGTGGGAATTGCATTGAAATAGGAGCCAACGCTCAGTAGCTTTACCCTGTCATTTGAATTGAGTGAAATCTCAGGTATCATTGCAAGGTAGGGAAGCACCACAAACGCGTAGAGGAAATTGTAAATGGCAAAGTCGACTGAAACATAGATGAAGTTGGCAATCTGGTTGGTAGATATAGGTCTGAACAATAGAAGGAAACTGATGGCAAGAGGAATGAAACCAGTCAGTATGAATGGTCTCCTCCGTCCCATCTTCCACTTGAGCTTATCACTCTTATTCCCAATGAACGGATTTGCGATGGCCTGTATTATGACGCCGACGCCATACGCAGCCCCGAGCATGTAGGCCGGCATAAGCTGTGTTCCTCCGTGAGGGGAATAGATCGTCCAAAGGTAAACAAAGAAGTATCCTGGCAAATTTACTCCCATCTGTCCAAAACTGTAAAGAATCTTCAGACTCATTGGCAGAATTCCAGAATCAGAATTTCCAGAAGGACTCCCTTTACCGATTATGTTGGGAGTATCACCAGTTACCATGGATTCATACCTCCCAAAACATTCACGTGTAACTCGTGCGGCATAAGAACCCTGAAAGGTTCCGCGTACTGACTATCCACTCTCTGTCCGTAAAGATGCATTATCCCTTTGACCAATTCTATTGCATCTTCCGTGAACTGAGAACTGTGTGCCTTCATTGCTGAAATCTTCTTGTCCATATTATCATCACAGCCTAGTATTACATTTGGGTTGTAAGTGAAACCTAGGGCGACATTCGGACTTTTCACAGGCATGCCTTCCCCAAAATTTGGGAATTCTTCGAAAAGTACCGCTTGTAGCACTGCCATCCCCATATTCACATGATCTGGATGAACCTCGTATGGAAGGAAAGGGTCCACAGTCAGCACGAGGTCTGGGGATAATTCTCGAATGACCTTGATAACGTCGTTCCTGAGCGATGAAGGTTGTGGCACCTCGGAGTCCCTATATCCGAGGAACCTGACGTTCTTAGATCCGAGTATGGAGAGAGCATTCCGCTGCTCCTTCTCCCTTATCTCCTTAAGTGCTTCTTCCGCAATCGTTCTGCTTCCTTTTCTTCCATCGCTTGCAACCACCAGATGGAATTCAGACCCATCTGTGATCTTCCTCGCAACGAAACCCCCAGCTACCAGTTCATTGTCATCGGGGTGCGGTGAGAAAGAAACTATTTTCTTCGATTTTAGAATAAGATTTTTTCGTGTTTCATCTAGCTCAACTTTCTTCAGATATTCAGAGAAGTCCATATGGAACAGGAATCTCATGCCACATTTAAATCTTCTTTAGATTTTAATTCGCTAAAATTCATTTGCCAGTCTCATATTATTGGACAATTTCTTATTGAGGGAATTCATTGGGTGTTATGGAGATCGAGTTTCCGAAGGGATTCATTTGGGGAACTGCAATTTCAGCTTTTCAGACAGAAATGGGAAGTTCAAAGGACAGCAATTTTGAGAAAACGGATTGGTACGAATGGGCAAATAATGAACAGATCATAAAGGATGGACTGGTATCGGGCGATAAGCCGCAAGACGGAGATGGATTCTGGGACCTATACGAGGAGGACATGAGGAGGGCAAGATCACTTGGGAATAATGCGATTAGGATGAGCATAGAATGGGCAAGAATTTTCAGGGAGCCCACATTTTCAGTGGATGCCGAATTCACCAGGAATGCCAAGGGAGAACCTTTAACCTTCACCGAGTCCAGTAACACGTTTGCTCAACTTCAGTCGAATGCAGACAAAGAAGCAATGGATCGATACTCAAAAATGGTTGCCTATGCACATTCCCTTGGACTCAAGGTGTTTATGACACTTTATCACTGGCCACTACCAACTTGGCTGCACCAACCAGTTATGTGTCATTACGACATCGAGAATGCCAAAGCCAAGGGCTGGCTGGATACTACGACCGTGGAAGAATTTGCAAAATATGCATACTTCATTTCCAAGACAATTGGCCCTAAGGTAGAATGGTGGGAGACTATTAACGAGCCAGAAGTTATCGCCACAAACGGATATGTTTTTGGGACAACATCCGGATTTCCACCCGGCCTAGATAACATTCCTCTTGGGTTCAAGGTTGAGAGAAATCTTGCGTTTGCTCACAATCTAGCTTACAAAATCCTAAAGAAGAATACGAAGAGGGAGGTAGGAATAGGTACCGCCCCTCCCTACTTCGAACCTGCAAGTGGCGATAAGAGGGATGCGGAGATTGCAAACACTGCAAGGTACCTGAATAATGAGTGGGTCCTCAACGCTGCAATTAAAGGGGAATTTGATAATAGTCTAAGTGGCAATCCAGACGAAAAGATTCCAGACTTCGGTCAAACAGATTACGTTGGAATCGACTACTATACAAGGTTAAGGGTGAAGTACTCTGAGGAAGAAAAGTACGCAGGAGTACTGCCAATGAAGATCCTTCCCTGCGAGGACTGCTCAGATTTCAAATGGGACATCTATCCTGACGGTATCAAACACGTCTCGAAATGGATCTATGAAAGGTACGGGAAACCAATATACATTTTGGAAAATGGAATAGCAGATGCGACCGATGCCAAAAGGGGGAAATTCATAGTCGACCACTTGTCCTCTCTGTCTCAATCAATTTCATCCGAAGGTATACCTATTAAGGGATATTTTCACTGGTCTTTATTCGACAACTTTGAGTGGGCCAGCGGGTATTCCATGAGGTTCGGCCTGTATTCCGTTGATTACAAAACCAAGGAAAGAATCAAGCGAAATTCCGCAGACATTTATGAAAAAATTTGCAAAGGACTACCATTGCCTTAGCCACAATCATTGAACAAAGAGATATATGAAGAAGCCAATTCAGGTAGCATGCATTCGATGCTGGAGGAAATTGAGTCAGAACCAGCAATAGTAGAAGATTTCAAAACCAAGGAATTTGCAGATTTAGAGCGTGTTCACAACATCCTTGACAGATCGAGGGTAATTTATGCTATCGGAAATGGGACCAGTTATCACGCAGCAATTTATCTCTCAGTGCTCCTGAACAGGAAGGGAATGACATGCATTCCCATATTTTCCAGCGAAGCCGAGAAGTCGCTATCTGTCAAGCAGTCTGGAACTTCTTCCATTGTTTTCAGTCAGTCTGGAAACAGCATCGATGCTCTGCGTTCCGCTGAAATGCTGAAGAGAGCAGGTTCTACTGTCATCGGTATCACAAATGCCAGTAAATCTAAACTTGGAAAGATTACAGATTTTACTATACACACAGACGTTGGAAGTGAACTGTCAGTTGCCGCAACAAAATCACATCTCTCGCAATTGCTGACTTCTTTGAAAATATCTCTTAACTCTCACGATGAAGAATTTACTGTAACTTTGGAAGAAATCAGGAGAGGAACGAAGGCAATAGTGGACGGTAAAAAGACAATACAAGGAATAGCTGAAACATCTGCAAGAAATACTGTATTTCTTGGGTCTGGGTTGTTGTATCCGATCGCACTTGAAGCATCTTTAAAATTGATGGAAACCAGCAATGCGGTGAGCTATGCTTTCCCAGTAAGGGAATTTCTCCACGGTCCAAAACAGATACTGGACAGTAATTGGTCTGTTTTCATGTTCTCTAACGATAGTAAGATCTCGGAGGAACTGCTGTCCTACGGTAGCAAAGTATTGGATGTGAAGAACTTCTTGACAGAGAAATATGATGTTTCTACCCAGAACGAAACGGTCGAATCCATTTTGAGCTTGCTTTTTGGTCAATTTCTGGCCTATTACAGCTCCATCTCTCTTGGCCTAAACCCCGATAAACCCTCAAAGCTTACAAAGGTAGTAGAATAAAACAGAAATTTGGTAGACTCAAAGAAAGTTTTTAAGTTTCCTGACAATACAACATTCGTGAGATTTATCGGGGTTCAATTCAAAATTGAGGTCGATGATTTCGGGAGTGGGTTTCCCTCTCACGTTGAAAAGTTTTATAAAGATACCAATCCCGGCGACTTTATAGTGTTCCCCGAGGATATCGGACTGCTAACTGCCTTTGCGGGAATGAAAGCACAGTCCTCGCTCGAAGCAATACAGGTACTTTATTCCAAAGACCAAAGGAAGATCGATTCAATTGCAAAGGAAAACGATATTCAGAATTTTACAACTGCCATCTTTCTTTCCCTCACGGATCTCTTTGTTCGAAAATTCTATAATTTTTTTAGTTCTCTTTCCAAAGAATACTCTGTTCACACTCTTGCGTGCAACAATATGCCTAGGTTCGAAAAGAAGGGTGAAAACTGGGAATTCTCTGTAGCGAGAGTTTGCAACACCGCATTTGTGTTCGGCACCTCTGGCGAACCTTTGTTCAGACAAGACAAGGTTTTTCCAACCACCATGGAATCAGATCTCGGGATATCTGGCGGAGACATCTCAACCGTGTCCCCTTTCAAGCTTGATAAGAAGAAGATCGGCATAGCAATCAGTTTGGATGCTTTTGAACCCATGTACTTGTCAAAGCTGGAAGATGCGGATCTGATTATACAGCCAGATGCCAATCCTGGAAAGTGGAATTCCTTCCTCAGTAACGGCAGATGGCAACCTGAAGAATGGATGGACTCTGCGTATCACATTACTCAAAGAATGGAAAGGATCAAGAACGTTATCAATCCCATGATGGTAGGGAATTTGCTTGACATTAGATTTGAAGGACAATCCAGCATAACAAAGAAGGCAGAAGTTGGAGACACTAGGATGAGCTATATTGGAAATCTGCCGGTTACGGGTTTTCATTCGTTAACTGGCATTCCGGGATACGGCTTGAATGAATATGTTGACAGAGATACCGTATCCAATAAATCATTGGACTATGGGGAGGGGACTGTAGAAATTGAATTATGACTTTGCCAATAAGAAGTTAATAACTTCGCCCGACAGAGTTGTCAAGCAGAATTACAGGTTAGGTGCTAACTATTACCTTTCAATTATCATAAAAGAAGACGTTCTGGAGGTCTGTTTCCCCGTCAGCAGCGGATCGACGCTGGTCTGTTTCAGAGTGCGTGGGCTCGTCTCGGAAGATGACTTCCGTGGTTCTGGATGGCTGGAGAAGATCTCTGGAGAGGTAGGGATAAAGATAGTGGTTCCCCCCGACAAGCCAGGTTTTTACCTTGGAATCAAGATACGCAATAAACTCATCGTGAGTGCCTATTCCAAGATATTCTGGGAGATCCCTAGTAGAGTCAGGAGCAAAAAGACTAACTGGTCTGAAACTCCCGCCTATTATGTCTCTATAGGGGATCGCCTTCCATCTATTGCATTCAGACAGGGGGATAGCGGGTGCTTTGTGGGTATTGGGGACACTCCCGATAGAGCGGTTCTGAATGTAGTTCATCTCTCAAGGATCGGAGAAAGTAATCTAGAGATTGAGACAGACAACTATATGAGCCGATTCGAGGAAGTCGACAATAAGGTTGTGAGAGACAACATTCTTATGTCGATCTTCAACTCGAACTCGAAATTCATAGACAATGAAGATGATTGCATTATTGCTTCGAAGAGTCCGAAGTACTATGTATCTAGTGGATTTTGGGCTAGAGATTTCATATTCTGGACCTTTCCGGTGATAGAACGATACGATCCAGAAAGGGCAAGGGTTCTTCTTTCTTTGCTGTTTACAAAGTATTGGAAGCATAGAGGAATTCATTCTCTTTATATGGATGGGCGCATATTGTACGACGGGTTCGAATCCGATCAGCTGTCATACTATTTTCTTGCACTTGAAAGAGCAATAGTTCACAACGTACTAACTCCTGAAGATACTGTTACAAGAACTAGCCAACTGATGGACATACTCATTTCCCGGAAGAGCGAAGAGTACAATTTATTTAGCACGGATTTGAACAGTTCGGATGACCCCACTACATACCCCTACGTTACTTTTGACAACGTTGCCCTCTGGTACTCGATGCGCACGTATGCCTTGAGAGTCAAGGATGTCTTACTGGATCGAACCTACCTGGAGTACTCTGAAAAGATTAAAGAAGACATCATGAAAGCGTTGGTCAAGGACGACATGTTTTCTTATTCCTCTGACCTGAACGGTCACTACGAGTTCTATGATGATCCCACCGGTTCCCTTCTCCTCTTTCCGTACCTTGGATTTATTGATAAAGAGTCCAGAGTATTCAAGAACACAGTGGAATGGATCAAATCTGACAAGAATGAGTTCAAAATAGAAGGGAAATTTGGCGGATTTGGAAACAGGCACGTCAATCAGCCATGGATTCACTCTTATGCCACCCAAGTGTTATCGGGAATTGGAGATGGATCTGTGCTGGAGAACCTGTCCATGGATGACGGGCTCAGCTGTGAAACGATAGATCGTGAAACCGGAAGATGCCTCACTGGCATTCACTTCCCAGGCTCATCGGCTTTTCTCGTCCAGGCACTGCTGTACGGATCAAAGGAAAACGGGATTAGAAAAACTGAGAGGGGTATTTTCTTCCCATAGTTCTAATCTCACGAAATTCTGATGCTCTTTCCTTTCTATTACTCCTGTTTTCGAAGGAGTTTGTCTTTTTTCGGTGTGACTTGGGAAAACCACCCTCAGCTCTATTGGTTCTCGATATTTTTCGATCAGATAACTCAGATCTTTGCGGAGAAAGACGATGGGGGTTCCTGTATCTCTTGTGATCGAGAAATCCCCATTTTTTAGCTTTAAGATCAGAGACTGCTTTGAATCTGTATTGGTGAAAGCAAGTACCTGGAAATCTATGTTGAAGATGCGATTGACGTGAAAATCGTTCCCCGCCATGCACCATATCTTAGACCCACGGACCAGCAATTTCTGCCACAAATCAAGTGCTTTCTGGTTCTCTTCACACCATTTTCCATTCCATATTTCGACAGCGTTGGCGAGGGTGTAACTTTCCTCCTCCCATAGCCATGCATCTTTCTTGAAGGGATGGTTGATTGAAACAAAACCTCCCTGTCTGGTGGTCTCTACTGCAGCATTCTGGAAGTCTTTTGGACTTTCTGGTTCGATCCCTTCAAAATAACCACATTCTGGAGAAACAGATACGACGAGGTCGATAAGATTTGAATGACCCTTTCTTTGACCCCACTCCTCCCCGGTAATCAAATAATCTCTTCCTTCGTCTATCGCTGGTACACGATTGTGGTCGGTGACAGCCACATAACTAACTCCTTTCTTGTGGGCCAACTTCAAGAGCCCTTTTGGACTCTTCATTATTGCTCTCAGGATGAAACGTTCAATGGGCCACGTTAACTTGTGGAAAACCCCCTCTCCGCTCAGTCTGTTTACAGAGTATTTTGAATGAGTGTGAGCCTGAAAATAAACGATGTCGTTTTCCATTACAAAGAGCCATCTCTTCCCCAAATTTAACGTCTTGTTTATTGAAGCGAGACCTAGTGAGATAGGGAAGACTTAGATGAATTTCCATTATGATGTTGAACTAACTTGCGGTTCTCGAAGCCTTTATTATTTTATTGGTGATGATTGACGTGAGTGACCCACTGTGCCTTTGAAGATTGCAATACTAGGAGCAGGAAGTTTGTTCTGGAGTTCTACTATAATACACGATCTCTGCTCGACTCCAGAAATGAAGGGAAGCACCATCTCTCTGATGGACATAGATGAGGATCGCCTCAACTCAGTATACAGGCTGGCGAAGAGATATTCTGCTGAGGTAAAATTTGATATGACGGTTCTCAAGACTAAGAACAGGAGAGAAGCCATCAAAGATTCGGACTTCGTAATAAATACGGCAATGGCTGGAGGACACCAGTACTATGAAAAGATGAGGGCAATCTCTGAGAAAAATGGATATTTTAGGGGGATAAATAGCGTAGAGTGGAACATGGTCTCTGACTACCATACCATCTGGGGATACTACCAACTCAAGCTTGCAACGGACATTGCAGAAGATGTCGAAGAGTTGAGCCCGGAATCTTGGCTACTTCAACTTTCAAATCCGGTGTTTGAACTCACGACGTTGATCGGACGATTGTTCAAGATAAAGTTGGTGGGAGTGTGCCACGGTCACAAGGAGTATAGGGATATCGTAGGTTCAATCGGACTCAAAGAGAGGGAGATGGAAGTTGAGTCGATGGGTCTCAATCACACAATTTGGATGACCAAGTTCAAGAATCGTCAAGAAGATGCTTACCCTATCCTTCGAGAATGGGTCGACAAGGAATACCATTCGTTTTACAAAGGGTGGCTGACTACAACTAGGTCAAACCCACTGAGTGTTCAGATGTCTCCAGCGATGGTGGATATGTACAATGAATTTGGGCTAGTTCCGATTGGAGACACCGTCCGAAGCGGATCTTGGAAGTATCATAGAAATCACAGAACAAAGGTCCGATGGTATGGAGCTCTCGGTGGGTTCGATTCTGCAATAGGTTGGAAATTCTACCTGGATAGTGAGAAGAGGAATATGTCCGCAATAAACAACGCTCTCGAAAACACAAAAGAATCTCTTTCAAATCTATTTCCATCTGGAATCAGCGACGAACCTGTGGTTCCAATACTAAACGCTTTGGCAAACGATGTGAGAGGTAACTATCAAGTCAACGTTATCAATAACGGAATTTTTGATGGAATCCGAGATAATGTTGCAGTTGAGACTCCTTCAGTAATTGATGGAAAGGGGATCCATAGAGTCGGAGGTAGAAAACTTCCAAAGAAAGTGATGAACTTTTCGATTCTTCCGAGAATCCAGAGAATGGAGTGGGCACTTGAAGCCTTCACGGACGGCGGAAAGGAGATACTCTTAGAATGGTTGATGGCAGATCCGCGCACCAGGACTAACAAACAGGCGGAAAGAGTTGTTGAAGAATTATTGGGCCTAAAGGAGAACAGGGAGATGGCCAAACACTTCAATTAATCGTTATGCCTTCACCTTGAATTCTAACTCAAATGTAGTCCAGAGCGGAAAGTTAACTCCGATGATTACCTTGATTTTATGACTTCCCAGATTGAGAGGCTTTTCTAAGACCGATCTCATAGCGATAGATTCACCCAGCAAAATGTCCAGGTCCATGTTCTTTTTTACAGCTTCAAATTCCCCTTCTTTAGTGCTCACAGTGCTTCCAGCAGAGATGTCGTCACCATCCAGGTAGATGGATGGCGAAATGTTCACTCTTGCAGATCCTTCCATATTCTTGATTTTGAACTCTATTGTTCTGTCATCGATCTTCTTAAAACTGTTTTTCAAGTATTGAACTGGCAAGTATATCCAGTTTGTATTCATTTTCTAATATGAAAATTTTTAGTATGAATTACTCTTTGTCTTGCCTTATATTTTTTAGACTCATTAACAATAAGAGAAAAATCGTAAAAAATTATTAATACGGTTTAAAAAATATACGAGAGAATGAGCAAAAGCAGGTACAAGTGGGGTGTTGTTACCGTTTTGTCAGCTTTTCTCATGATACAATCTGCAGACACCTACGTAATATCAGCGGTGGAACCACAGCTTATCCAGGAGTACCACGTTACCGACGCAATTCTTGGATTGCTAGTAACTTCCACGTTGATAGTTGGAACTGTTCTTTATCCATTGTGGGGGTACTTGTACGATAAATACTCCAGAAAACTTCTTACAGTCCTAATGGCAGTGATTCTGGGAGCGACGACATGGATCAACGCTCTATCCAGGATATTTTCTCAGTTATTCGTGACGAGGATCCTGACCGGAATCGGCTATCCTCTCCCATCGGGAGCTTACACTCTCACAGCAGATTATTTTGAACCAAAGAGCAGAGGAAAGGCAATGGGCGTGATCAATGCTGCCAGTCCAATTGGATATCTTCTTGGCATAGTCATTCCCCTTACAGTCATAGGGGCAGGACTGAACTGGAGATATTCATTCTTTATCACAGCCGGACTCAGTCTTGCAGTCGGAGCACTGATCTTCTTTCTGGTAAAAGAAATTCCGAGAGGATCATCTGAGCCCGAGCTGCAAGGTCATGTTGCCTCAGATATATATAAGGTCAAGCTCTCAGACATCAAGAAGATACTGACGAACAGGTCTCTTCTCCTTCTTTTCATCCAGGGATTCTTCGGGACCATTCCTTGGACTGCGATAAGCTTCTGGATAATCACCTATATGGCCATTGTCAGGAAAATACCCTCATTTACGATAACTGTGGTACTTTTAATATGGATAGTTTCAATGGTCGCAGGCAACTTAGTCTCTGGGTATCTAAGCGACTTTCTGTTCAAAAGGATATCAAGCGGAAGAGCGATCCTTGGAACGGTTGTTGTGTTCTTGTCTGCAATTCTCATCTTTCTTACTATGTACACAACTTCGATTGACCGCTTCTACGTGCTTGGGGTAATTACTGCATTTGTACTGCCCATGGCGGGACCTAGTGTGAATGCAGGAGTCATGGATATCATTGAGCCAGAACTGCGGGGGAGCGCGACCGCGTACCTCAATTTCTTTGCAAGTGCTGGAAGTGCATTCGGACCTGGAATAGTTGGGATTGTGGCTACTGCCATATCACTTCAGTTCGCAATCACTGTTGTCAGCACAGTAACCTGGATATTTTGTGGAATTGTTTTCGCACTACTAATATTCATCATTCCAAAAGACATTTCGAAATTCAGAGAGAAAATGAAGATCAGGGGAGAACAACTCAGCGAATCTCAAGTGGATCGTATCTGATTCCATACTGCGTTCCAAAAGGTCCTTGAAGCTTTCAATGTGAGCACTTTGCCTTTTAAAGGCATGATGACACAGCTATTGCAAACAAGATAATAGAATTCAAATGTGTGAAACCGTCTGAACCTTCTGCAAAAAATTCCGAGATTTGAAAATTAATCAAATCCGAAAAAGCAAATCCGCTGGTTAACATGGTGGTAATTCATTGGATGACGAAGCAACGCTTTCTACTATGAAGAACTGTACAAAAAATCATCTCGGAATTGATTTTTGAAATCGTGATTAAAAGGATGAAATAAAAATGTGAACCTTCGGTGCGAATTACTATCTTCTTTAACCGTATCTACCCCTGGGATGGCTTCAGGATCTCTTCCCTTACCGTCTCTATTTCTAGATTTTTTCTTGAATAGTTCACGTAAATGTTCTTTATCTTCAGGTACTCTTCAATGCCGTGAGTGCTCCCTTCTCCAGCCTGTCCAGTCAATCTGAAACCCGTGTGATATCCATTCGACGCCTCTGGACCCGGCATGTTAACATACAATTCACCGAACCTGATTTTGTCGAACGAGTCCATAATGATTCTGTTGTCGTTTGTAAATAGGTAAGAGGCAAGTCCGTACTTAGAGTCGTTGGCTTTCTCAAATGCATCTTCAATGTCCGATACACTGGTAGATCCTATTACTGGCCCGAATATCTCTTCCTGGAACAACCTTGACTTCTGATCACTATTTTCTATAATGGTCGGCTCAAAGAAAAATCCTTTTGAAAATTTTCCCTTCAATTCTGGTTGCTCTCCACCAAAGATAACTTTGCCCCCGTTCGATACCGAATCTTGTACAATTTCTTTCATGTTGTTCAATGCACCCTTGTTTATCAAAGGACCCATGTCGGATGTCCTGGGGTCCCCCACTTTCATTTTGGATAGTGCGTGTTGCAGCTTGTTTATGAAATTAGAATAAATATCAGAATGGACATAAAGTCTCTCTGCAGCAATACAGGATTGTCCTGCATTCAAGAATTTTGCCCAGAGGAGAGTCTTGATCGCATTCTTAATGTCTGCATCTTTCCACACTATGAATGGTGCCTTCCCTCCAAGTTCCAGAATCAGTTTGGCCATATTTGCGCTTGCATTCTTCATTATTCTCTGCCCGGTCTCTGTGGAGCCCGTCATGCTGACTAACGAAACCTTCTTGTGGGAAACGATGTAGTCGCCTATCTCAGATCCCTTTCCAGTGACGAGATTAAGTACTCCATTCGGTATTCCGGCCTCTGTGAACTTCCTAACAATCCACTCTGCGGAAAGAGGAGTGTCACTGCTTGGTTTTAAAACGACAGTATTCCCGGTCAGAAGGGCAGGAGTCAGTTTTCTGGCAACCATGGCAGCTGGAAAATTCCAGGGTGTGAGGGCCACTACAACTCCATAGGGGACTTTGTGCAAGAAAAGTTTTTCCTCCCTTCCGGGACCTTCGAGCAAGTCTCCGCTAATCTTCCGTTCAAATCCAGAGTAGTACTTGATCTGGTCTATGACTCCATCTACTTCCTCCTTTGCTTCGAGGGAAGGTTTGCCATTCTCTGAAATCAGGATGTTCTCAAGTTCCTTTCTTCTTCCCTCAATGAGTAACGAAGCTTTGAACAGAATTCTACCCCGCTCCTTCGAAGCAGCATAGTACCAGTTTTCGAACGCGTCTGCAGCTGCAGAGATAGCCATCCCCACATCATCTTTCGTTGCCAGTGGGAATTCGGCCATCTTTTCACCCGTGCTGGGATTTATCTTGTCCTGCTTCAGACCCGAGCTGGATTCTCTCCATTCCCCATCTATAAGAAGTTTCATGCTTTGGTAATGCAAACTTTGGCATATAAGTGATACCTGTGGTGCGTTTGAGTCAGAGATGCAGATGTGAAAGAAGTGAAGTATTGAATGACCTAGGACTCCAAACAAATTAGGTGTACATTAAACACAGAATGACAGGACATTGATATGAGTGTCTCAAAGGAATTCAGCACCTGAGTATACTACTTTTTGCCGATAGTCGGGGTGTTCTTGATAACCCAGTACTCTCTGTCGAAAATCGTGTTTATTAAATCCTGATATGATGATAGTTTTTCGATTTCTGAGAATTTGATCACGACTGAGAATGTGTTTGAGCCGCTGTTCTTTGCAATAAGATAGATGTCTGTAGTGAAATTCGTAGGCTTGACTGAAGCATCTTGCAACGCTGACTTCACTTTCTCCACTAGTTTATCTGCTGGGATATCTGCAGGCATTATGACGGTTAGCGCAAATGAAAGATTCCTCCCTATACCAAGTGGTGTGTAAATCGTACTCCCAAATAGCGCACCGTTTGGGAGCAAGAAAGTCTGTCCTAAAGAGTTCCTGATTCTGGTATGGAGCAACTTTACTTCTTCGACTTTTCCGGTTATGGTTTGTCCAAATAGCCATGAATAAACTGAAACAGCATCTCCTGGTTTTACAAATCCTCCACCAGTTACCATTATTCCAGAAAGAATGCTCGAGGCTATTGATTGAACTGCAAAGCCTATAACTATTCCTCCAATCGCACCGCCAACAAGTGCTCCAGCAAGGTTGATTCCAATATAAGAAAGGAACCAGAATATTACTGCTGCATAGATTACAATGCGTATAAGAATAAAGACACCTCTAAGGTTCCTCCTCTCTTCGGTTTTTTCTGCGTAGGAATTAATTAGGTGGCCAATGATCCTGACCACTGCAATCGCAAGACCGACGGCGATAACTGCTGCGATTGCGTCCTGGATATAACTGAGATAATGGTACCTTATTAACTGCGGGTAGATCTTTGAGTAGTATCCGAGGAGAAAACTTGCAACATAAAGGACTGCTACCGATATAGCAATGGTTGCAATGACCTTCCAGATCCCACCCTTGATCGAACTATTCACAATGTAGGATGTAGACCTTCAAATAAATGTATTGTTCCAGTTGAATCAACTCTATATTCGTTAAAGAAAGAATATTATGGGTTATCCTAAACAGTAACTATTGAGTGTAGAGATCGCTCGCACTGTTATAACTAATTTCCGACCTCTCCTTCTCATTCCGAAATTCTTTTTCTTCAGGCTCCCAACCAGTACCGAATAGACCCGAGATGCTTTCAACAATCACTAATTCAACCGAAACATTTTCAACCCTGATGCGAGCTTTGGAAAAAAATCGGTTGACTTTTCTGGCATAACTTCCCCCTCAATAGCTACTTCCCATACCGTGCCTGGATCAATGGGTTTCAATAAGAATGCGTATCGAGCTTCACCATCATCGACTTTTCTGATGGCTTCGGAAGCACTTCTGGTATATGTGATGGGATTTCCCTCTGATAATTTAGCGATCTGGGGAACAATCAACGTGTTTAGTAATGAAGCATTGAGCTTCTCTACGTTAGTCAATGAAGCTAGCAAGTTCTCACTAGGGGTAAGGGAAAAATAGTGGTCCTTGTAGTAGAATATGATATCACTCTTCAGTGGATCCAAAACTTCCCTTTTATCTATTTCTTCTATCACGAAGTTCTCCTTCAGCCCTTCTAGAAGCTTTTCAGCAGGAAGAGTTCCAGATTGCACCACTCTATGGGAAGCAATGACAACCAAACCCGGATCATACCTGTTCACAAGTACAGCCATCACATATCTGGTGCCACCAATGAATCCCATTTCCTTGCCGTATGCCAATGCAGATTCGTACCTGTGGTGTCCATCCGCAATTATAAGTTTTTTCTGTTTAAAAAAGGTGGTAATTTCGGGAGACTCAAACCTTTTGAGGATATGCCTTGTTCCGTTCTCGTCCACAAAGTCAGACTCGTTCTCTTTATCAGCTGAGTCGATTATCTTCAACAGTTCCATGTCAACATCGTCGTACAGGAAGAGAATCGGTTCCAGATCCGTTTGTGTTGCTCTGAGCATTTTCAATCTATCGTCTTTGGGGTTCAAGAATGTCCTCTCATGCCGAAATATGTTTTTCTCACCATAATCTTCCAGTCTTACTATGGCAAACAGCCCGCTCCTTTTCCTCTTTACTCCGTATAGGTAGAATTCTTCGATGTATTCATAAAAGAATGGCAACTGATCCTCCTTCAGTGTCCCATTATTTCTCCATTCTTCGAGTGTCTTTTTGGCGGAATTGTGTGGATCAGTCCCAGTAGGAAGGTTCAGGCGTATGAAATTGTTCTCGCTGCGTTCGTAGTATGTCCTTTGCAGGTCATTTGGTATCTTGTCATAGGGCTCAGTTATTATTTCCTTAAGATTACCTGGCTTGAACCCCAATCCTTTGAAAGGTAGAACTTCAACCATAAATTCAGCTCTTATTGTCCCTAAGATAGTTAGCAAGTACCTTGGCAATTTCTATACCTGCCCTCCTTTGTGCCTCCTCCGTCTGGGCCCCAATGTGGGGAGTTGCAATGAAGTTTTCGTAACCGGCCAGTACCGTTGAAAAAGGCTTTTCTAACTCGAATGTGTCTAGCGCAACGGCTCCCACTATTCCTTCATCGAGCCCCTGCTTCAGTCCCTCCTCGTCTATGATCCCTCCCCTCGAAGCATTTATGATCACTACCCCTTTCTTCATTTTCCTTATCTCTTTTAGTGACAGCATATGATAGGTACTCTCCGTTAGGGGAACGTGAAATGATACCACATCTGATTTACTCAGCAGTGTGTCGAAATTTACGCTTTGTATTCTTTCTGAGTTGTTCACGTATGGATCGAATCCAATGACTTCCATGTCGAAAGATGCTGCTCTCTTTGCTACAGCGTTTCCAATCCTCCCTATACCTACAATGCCGAGTGTCTTACCGGCGAGTTCTTTTCCTGCGAACCTTTCTTTTTTCCACTCACCTGATTTTATTGACGCAGTCGCCTGCGGAATGTGTCTCATTGCTGATATCATGAACCCCATTACCAACTCTGCAACGGATGTTGTACTTACGTCGGGGGTGTTAAGGACTTTGATATTTCTCTCCTTTGCGGAGACAACATCCACGTTGTCGAGACCGACTCCAGCTCTACCGATAACCAACAGATTAGTTCCCGCTTGGATGATTTCTTTTGTAACCTTTGTCTTGCTTCTCACGATTAATGCATCATAGATCGGGATCTCGTTCATCAGTTCATCATTCCTGAGGTCGAGTTTCTCCTCTACATCGAACCCTGCATTCTTCAAATAATAGATCCCCTCGGGGTGGATTTGGTCTGCTATTAAAATTCTCATTGTTTCAACCCGATTATTTCGTCCATTGCATCGAGCAGTTCCCTCACTTCCACGGGGGTCAAGTCACCCATATGGGCTATCCTGAACGTTTTCTCCTTTAGCTTTCCATACCCGTTCGAGATTTCCATACCCTTTGAACGAAGCAATTTCCTCACGTTTTCTATATTTAAGTTTCTGGTATTATTCACTACTGTCAAAGTTACAGATTCGTACCCTGGCTCCGCAAACAAAGAAAAGTTTTCTCTCCCCCACTTCTGGACCATTGCAGCCATCTCCTTATGCCGTCTAAATCGATTTTCTCTTCCTTCCTGAAGCATTCTTTCCAGTTGATAGTCCAGAGAGTAGAAAAGGGGAATTGCAGGTGTAGCAGGAATCTGCTTTCGTGCATCATAATCCTCCTTCATGGAGATAAAATCAAAGTAGTATCCTCTTCCCTTAACGGTCATTGTTTTTTCCATTGCTTCCGGACTGATGAATGTAATCACCAATCCTGGAGGAAGCCCAAATGCCTTCTGTGAAGATGCAAAAATCACGTCGGTTTTGTTTATATCTATAGTGTCGCCAGCAAGCGAGCTCACAGCGTCTACCAGAAAAAGCGAGCTGCGTTCGTGAGCAATTCTGTAGAAATCTTCTATCGGAGTTCTTACGCCCGTGCTAGTTTCGTTATGGGTGAGAGCAATACCTTCGTATCTTTTTTCGGCCAATCTTTCTTCTAGATCCACCGCCTTAGGCGCTACACCCCATTCATATTTAATGGAGTCTGCATTCTTTCCGTTTGCTTTCGAAACTTCGAGCCACCTTTCACTGAACGAGCCGTTGGTCAGATGAAGAACATCACTCTGAATCGTGTTCCTTATGCTTCCCTCCATCATCCCTGTCCCGGAGGCGGTGAATACCATGACTTCGTTCTTGGTGTCAAAATATTTTTGTAGATTGTTATGAATTCTTTCATATAATTCAGACATCTCCTTGGTCCTGTGACCAATTTGTGGCTTTGTCATTTCCTTAAGTACGTCTTCCCTCACTTCGGTAGGTCCCGGTATGAATAGTTTTATATGCGTCTTCAAGCACCCAACTGGAAAATCGCTTACGGAATAAAAAATGTTATTGTCTTCTTTGCTTGTATAGTGGATGAGTTTTGCAAAATTTTTGCTGAAATTTTACTCCCCACCAAATATTCTCCACCTTTGAACTTATCCCCAACAGCAATAATGTTAAAGAGTTCGAATT